>JALOMY010000155.1 GCA_025455225.1 Cyclobacteriaceae bacterium
GATAAAAGCAACACCGGGTTACCTAAAAAGGAAATGGATTTACCGGTGAAGTCATTTAGCCATATCAGTGCGAAATAGCCAACACCGAGTGCAATCGCACATGCAAACAACGAAATCATGACAGATTCGCTGAGGTATTGATACATCAATTGCGTTTTGAAGGCACCCGCCACTTTGCGGATACCGACCTCTTTGGAACGTTTTGTCGCCTGGGCTGTGCTTAGGTTGATGAAATTAAAACCCGCAATCAATATAATAAACAAACCAATCGTGCCCATCAGGTAAACGGTATTGATGTTACCCGGAGGCTCCAATTCATCATCAAGATGGGAGTGCAGGTGAATGTCAGTAACTTTTTCTAATTGTAAACTTGTAACTTTTGAGGCAACAAAATCCGGAGGCGCACCGAAGTTGGCACGGGCGAACGTGCCATAATGTTTATCGAGGAATTCAGGCAATTTGCTTTCGAGCGCTTTTGCGTCTTCACCCTCGCGCAATAGCAAGTACGTACCAAATGAATTATTTCCCCAATTCGTTTCAAGCCTGCGTCTGCCATAAATTGTTGAGTCGTTAAGCGTGCTGAAGGCGATCAGGAAATCGGGATGGAAATGTGTTTGTGGTTTAAAGGATTTAAAAACACCGGTTACTTGAACCGGAAACCCGAATACCTCCAGCGTTTTTCCCTGCACCTGCGTTGTACCAAAATACTTTTCAGCCATTTCTTCAGATAAAACCAGAGTTCCGGGATTTTCCAGCGCAGTTGCCTGGTTTCCTTCCAGCAGGTTAACATCAAGTATTTCGAATATCTCAGGTTCGCTTATGTAAATATTAGGCTCTCTGAATGATTTGTCTTCATTGCCTTCTTCCCGAAAGGTTACCGTAGTGTTGAGCGGCAACATACGAAAGAGATTTTCGATTTCAGGAAAATCATTACGCATGAGCATGCCAATGGGCGGAGCAACATTCGCCAGCCGCAAACTGGCATTGCCATCCTGATCATAGAAATATCGGGTGACCCGATAAAGTCTTTCGGCATTGGGGTGATGCCGGTCGTAACTCAACTCATCCACCACATAAAAGGTAATTAGCAGCGCACAGGTTAACGCCAGGGCAAGGCCTGCTATATTGATGATGGAAGTAAGCTTGTTTCTGAATATGGATCGAAGGGCAACTTTCAGGTAGTTGAGAATCATGGCAATTTGATTTTGGTACGGTACTTCAGGAATGAAATTATAGGGCAAAGACCATGGGAATTTTACCAGGTTGCACATACGCACTGTAAATCAGGATTTTCGTCTTTACCCGAGAAGTTGGTGTACAGGAGTGATCATTACTTGTGCGATACCGGACGATAATCTATTCACTACTCAATGATTTTACCGGGCTGGCAGATGCTGCCTTGATGGCCCGGTAACTAGTGGAGAGTATGGCAACAAGTACAGTTAATAAGGTTGTGATCAGAAACGTTGTCAAACTTAATGATATCCGATATTCGAACTGATCGAGCCAACGGTTCATATACCAGGCAGCAAACGGATAGGATAGGAGATTCCCCAAAATAACCAGGGAAAGGAAATTCTTATTCAACAATAAGGTTATTGATGTAATCGATCCACCCAAGACCTTCCGTATACCGATTTCCTTGGTACGCTGTTCGGCCATGTAGCTGGCAAGGCCATATAAGCCGAGTCCGGCAATTACAATGGCCAGTATAGTAAAGGCCATAAAGATCAAGCCGGTTCTCTGCTCGGCATGGTATGCATCCGCAAGATTTTGTTCAACTAACTTTGCTTCGAATGGTACATTGGGCAAATACTTCTTCCATAACCCCCGTATATAGTCCAGCGAGGGTTCAGTCATTCCTGGTTTTACCCGAATGGCCATCTCCCAGTTTGGTTCATTCCCCGGAATAATTGCTAACGGAAGAATGGGTTCACGTGCCGAGCGGAAATTGAAATCATGAATTACACCAATGACTTTACGATTACGGCCATTCGGAGAATCATAACCTGAAAACATCTCCTTGCCTTCAATGTCTGTCCAGCCGAATACCTTCATGGCAGTTTCATTGATTATCAATGCTGTCGTATCGGTTGGATTGTCTGGTGAAAAAAACCGTCCCTGAGCCATGGTGAATTTCATGGTTTCCAGATGATCATAATCCATCTCATAAACCGTCAGGTTATAATCTTTATCGCTGGATTCGGGCCGGAAGGTTGCTTTCCATTCCAGATTAGGCGGAAGACGATTGCAGTAACTGGCACGTTCAATGCCTTCATATGCATTTAAATCGGCTTTGAATTGTTTGCCTTTATCTTCCAGGTTACGGGTATGCAATAAATTAATTATGTTTTTCTTATTAAAGCCAAGGTTCAGTTCCTGCAGGTATTGAAGCTGTACGTAAACAACAAGGGTGGCCACAATTAAGGTGGAAGAGATAAAGAACTGAAACACTACTAATCCGTTTCTTATCCCATACTTGCGCAGTTGTTCGCGAAGTTTTCCGTGAAGTACTTCCACCGGATTATATTGCGCCAGGTAAAATGAGGGGTAACTGCCGGCCAGTAATCCCATAACCAGTGTAATAAGTAAAACACTATAAATGACTACCGGACTCAACAGCACAGAGAACGGAATTTGTTTTGAGGCGAGATAATTGAAAGGAGGAAGCAGTCCGGCCAGGATGATGTAAGCCAGTACAACAGAAATAAGTATATAGATATACGATTCCAGTAAAAACTGCTTCATCAGGCTTCTTACAGAAGCACCAATTGCTTTTCGAACGCCAACTTCCCTGGCCCTTCCGGCTGAACGGGCAGTGGTAAGATTTATAAAATTGATACAGGCCAGCAAGGCAATAAATGCTGAAACCGTTAAAAACAAATAGACGTATTCGATGCTTCCGCTCTCTTCAATTTCATCAGCCAATGTAGAATAAAGATGAATGGACGTAAGCGGAAATAAATCCACGTTAATGGAATTGCCCGATGTTTTAAATTCAGAATAGGTAATCGATCGTGTTTCGGTCAGTTCTTGATTTACCCGGTTGTGAAGAAGCTGATTCAGTTGATTACGGATGGCATCCGGTTTCGATTCAGGTTTAACTTTGATGTAGGTATGTACCCTGGGCATAAGCCAGGAGCTTTGTTGAAGCTCTGTCCATGAGTCTATCGACAGGATATGCGAAAAATGGATATGCGAATGCGAAGGTGCATCTTTGGCTATTCCGGTAACTTGTACAGCATAACCCTGGGCCAGCATAAGCGTCTTGCCAATCGGAGACTGATCCTGTGGACCCTGGTAATTGAAATAGCGCTTTGCGGCAGATTCGGATAATACAATTTTACGTTCCCCGCGCAACACATCCCCGGCATTTCCAATCACCAGGTCAAATGAAAAGAAATGAAAGAAATTCGAGTCAGCCAGCAACAGGTAATCCTCGGTAAAACTGCTGTCTTCATAAAGAATAGGAAATGTTTTCCAGGCTACCAGGCGAAGGGATTTCTCAACTTCAGGCAGAGAAAGAACTTCCCCTGCTAATAGTGCAGGGCTCAGAGCGGTATTCGATTCCTTATCCTGGAATTTACTTTGTGTGCTGATGCGAAAAATGACTTCCGCATCACGATGAAATGAATCGTAACGCAACTCATCATAGGCATACAAGGCAATCAGCAAACTGCAGCTAATGCCAATGGTTAACCCGATAATATTGATTACTGAAAAGCCCTTCTGCCTGAGCATAAAGCGAAGGGCTGACAGTAAATGGGTTTTGATCATCAGGATGCGATTCGTTCAGACGTGAATATACACACGCTGATAAGAAAATATAAACCGACTGATTTACCTATTTCAACCGGCTTATTCACTTCGAAGTGATTGAACCGGGTTGCTTACAGCAGCCTGAAAAGCTTTAATACTGATGGTGACCAGAGCAACTAGTAATGCCAGGAATCCAGCCAACGCCATGATCCAGGGTTCGAAGCCAATGCGGTAAGCGAATCCTTCCAACCAATAATGGTCAAGCAAATACCAGGTTAGTGGAATGGCCAATACACAGGCAATCAGGATAAGCCGGGCAAAGTCCTTGCTCAATAATAAGACTACCTGACCAACCGAAGCTCCCATTACCTTGCGGATGCTGATTTCTTTCGATCGTTGCTCAGCCGAATAGGTTGCCAGTCCCAGTAATCCGAGACATGCGATGATAATTGCCAATCCCGTGAAGATGATAAATACTTCACCCATTCGTTGTTCGGTTTTGTATTTCGCAGCAAAGTTGGAATCCAGAAAACTGTATTCAAACGGGGCATCCGGTGCGTATTTTTTCCAAATGGATTCTACCAGGCTGATGTTTTTCTGGGCATCGGTTGATGCGAAACGGATTCCCATTTCAAAATTAGGTTCAGGGCCCAGTAAAATAATCATAGGACGAATATTGTTTTTAAGGGTTTCAAAGTTGAAATCCTTCAGCACGCCAATAACTTCCAGTTCATTGCCTTCCAGTGTGTTAAAGCGCGAAAATATTTTTTTGCCTTCAAAGGTGTCCCATCCGAATTGACGCATAGCTGTTTCGTTAATCAATACACGTGATGAATCAGCCGGGAATTCGCGGGAAAAGAAACGGCCTTCAGCGAGTTGATATCCCATAGTTTTGAGAGCATCAAAATCGGTAAGATAAACGGCCAGCAGATGCTCCTGCCCGGAGTCCATCAGGCGAAACGTTGAATTCCAGTCAATATCCGGTGGCATCCGGTTAACGTAAGTGGCTGAACTGATTTCGGGGTGTTGCAGCAGTTCATTTTTAAACGCTTTTCCATTTTCTTTCAGATTCATGGTATGCAGCATGTTCATGATATTTTCCTTATCGAAGCCCAGGTTTTGCTTCTGCACAAACTTTAATTGTTGAAATACCATGAGAGTAGCAATAATCAAGGCAATGGAGATGAAGAACTGGAACACCACCAGGGCATTACGTACACCCGAACGTCTCATACCGGCCCGTACTTTTCCTTTTAATACTTCAGCCGGTTTGAATGAAGTAAGGTAGAAGGCCGGATAACTTCCTGCCAGCAAGCCAACTAAAATTGTAAATACGAATAAGCCACCCACGAACCACGGATTGATCAGGGAATTAAAGGCGATGTTTTTTGCTGTTATCGCATTGAAAAGATTCAACGTAACCGATACAACCATTAAAGCCAGCAGTACAGCAATGATGGTATACATATACGATTCAAGCATGAACTGGCCAATCAATCTGTTTCTGAAAGCTCCCACGGTTTTACGAATGCCCACTTCCTTGGCACGATTGGCAGCCCGTGCTGTGCTGAGATTCATAAAATTGATACACGCCAGAATAATCAAAAACACGGCAATCATACCAAAGAGGTACAGGTAACGAATGTTACCATTGGGTTCCAGTTCATCCGGTAATTGCGAATGAAGATGAATATCCGTTAACGACTGGGTATGAAATTTAAGGGCACTTCCACTTTCCTCCAGCTGCTTCATGTCCATCTGGAGATATTGTTGCACTTCTTGCGCAATGTAGGTTTTGATAAAATAATTGTACTTCTCATTTACACTTTCTACGGATGTATTAGGAAGAATTTTAAAATACGTTATCACTGAACTGTTCAACCAGATCGGATAGTTCAGCATCTGAGAGGAGGTAATCGATAAAATAAAATCAAACTTGAGATGGGTATTGTGCGGAACATCAGCGGCAATACCGGTAACTTCTGCTTTGGTTTCGCCCTGGCTTCCAATGAGAAACATCTTTCCGATGGGTGAAAGATCCCCCTTTCCCTGGTAGTCAAAATATCTCCTGGCCGTTGATTCGGTAATAACAACTTTATTAGGCCCGTTCAAAACTTCTTTGGGATTACCTACCAGTAGTTCATATCCGAAAAAACGGAAGAAGTTGGAATCGGCAATCAGGAAGCGGTTTTCAGTGAATGCTTTTTCTTCATAGCGAACGGGTATGGTATTCCATTTCGCTACCCTGAGCGTAGATTCAATGGCAGGGACATCTTTCTGGAGGGCCTCAGCCATCGGGATGCCGGTATAAGAAGTTTCAAATTCCTGTCCTTGTAATTTTCCTTCAAACGTTACCCGGTAAATCTGTTCCGTGTTCGGATGGAATCGATCGTAGCTTAACTCATCAACGATATATAGAATTAACAGTAATGTACTGGCAATCCCCAGGGTTAACCCGAAGATGTTAATTGCAGAATAGACTTTTTGTCTACTGAGTATACGTAAGGTTGTTAGAATGTAGTTTCTAAACATGATTCAATAGTGATTATTCGTTTCTAAGACTATTTACAGGGTTACTGGATGCAGCACGGAAGGCTTGTGAACTTACTATTAAGAGGGCTACAAGCAAAGCTGCCAATCCGGATGCAGGCAAGATCCACCAGGCAATGGTGATCCGGTACGGATAGCGTTCAAGAAATCCGGATAAAAACCACCAGGCAATAGGCGATGCAAGTACAAAGGCAATGATTACCAGTCGGGTGAAATCTTTTGAGATAAGTAAGACTAAACCCGAAACTGATGCACCCATCACTTTGCGAATGCTTACCTCTTTGGCTCGTTGTTCTGCCGTAAAGGCGGCTAAACCAAACAAGCCCAGTGCAGTAATAATTAATGCCAGGCTTGCAAATACATGGGCCAGGTTGCTGATGAGATTGATGGTTGAAAATTTCTTGTTAAACTCTACATCCGCAAAACGGTACGCAAATGGGAAAGCAGGATTCAGTTTTTTAAAAACACCTTCCACCTTACTGATGGATGCCTGGAGGTCATCGGTTTTTCCCAAACGAATGGTTACAGTACTGCTCCATTGGGGGTCAAATATAACAACCATGGGGTCTATTGGTTGGTAAGGCGAACCCATGATCACCACTCTTTTTCCCACATAGTGATTTTAGCACCAACTGGTTCAGTAAGTCCCATTACTTTTACAGCGGACTGGTTTATCAATACGGCTGATGAATCAGTACTAAATTCCTCGGAAAAGTCGCGGCCTTCAATCAATTTAATACCCATTGTTTTTACATAATCATACTCGGTAGCAATGGTTGTAAAAACCACCCGAGTACCCGGTTCCATTCCCGGCCATTCTACTGTGTTGCTGGAAAAAATAGATGTTATCGGGCTGTTGGATTTGGTAACTGAAACCACGGC
>JALOMY010000156.1 GCA_025455225.1 Cyclobacteriaceae bacterium
TGGAAAAGATAAGACCATTGTTTTATTCCACTCGCTTTCCGTTGGCTTCCGGACATCTTCCCAGCGACCCGGTTGCATTTTGTTGGTAAAAACTTCCAGAGATTGATAGAGTTCCTGGGTATTGGTTACCAATTCCGGTTTACTGAAAATTATCACCGACCGGTAATTTACCGAGTGATGGAAAGCGGATCGGGCCAGCACAATACCATCCATTAACGTTACACTAATACACACCGGTAATTTTTTTTCTGCGAGTACACGCAGGTAATGACTTCCAACGGAACCATGGATGTAGAGTTTGTTTCCGATTCGGCAAAATCCCGTGGGTATCTGGAAGGGTTCCTGGTTCTGTACATAGGCAAGCGTACAAAACATGGCTTCGTCCAGAATGGAATAAATTGTTTCCTGGTCATACGTTCCCCGTTTGGGCAACCGGGTTATTGTAGTACGGTCGGTTTTTTTAAATTCGGGCATGGGTTTACGAAATCTGTAAAACTATTTTTCCAAAATGGTTACCGCTTTCCATACGGTTAATGGCATCGTTAAGTTGCTCGAGAGGGTAAACAGAATCAATAATCGGTTTGATCGAACGGCTTTCAATAAAATCGAGCATGGAAAGAAACTCATCACGGGTACCCATGGTGGTTCCGAATATGGAAAGTTGTTTCCAGTAAATAGTGCGTGGAGAAAGTGAGGGGATGTTTCCAGCTGTACGCCCGAAGATTGCAATTCGCCCACCGGGCAGCATTAAATCGGGAAGTTTTGCAAACGACTCACCGCCTGCACTGTCAATCACAATATCAAACCCTCCTGCTTCTTTAAAAGCCTGGTTTGTCCAGTCCGGATCACGATAAAGATAACCACCCAACGCACCCAGTGCTTTCGCTTTGCTGATTTTTTCTTCGGATCCTGAGGTAACATAAACGCGCGCCTTGTATTGAACAGCAAACTGCAGTGCCCATAAGGCAGTACCTGCTCCGATTCCGGTGATCAATACTTTTTCATTGGCCCTCAACCGTGCTTTGGTGAACAGGGCCCGGTAGGCCGTTAAAGCCGCTAACGGTACTGCAGCCGATTCGGCAAAGGTTAGGTGTTCAGGTTTCTCAAAGACATACTTTTTGGAGATGACCAGGTAATCGCTGAAAGTTCCATGATCGGGATAACCAAGAATGCGAAATGAGTCACCTTGCACAACCGGGTTATTGCCCCATTCCAGGCTGGGATTAATTATAACCTCCATGCCGATCAATAAGGGATCGGCATCTTCGCCAACGGCTTCGATTATTCCAGAACCATCTGAACCCAATACGATTCCATCTGAATTTGACAGTGCTTGTTCGCGCCATATCCAGATATCGCGATGATTTAATGCAGCATTGCGCAACTTTACCAGGACCTGATCTTTGAGGGGCTTGGGTTTTTTAATTTCCCGGATTTCTAACGGGAGATCTTTTCCCCGGTAGAAGGCTGCACGAATCATTTTACCGGGATGATGTAATTCCATTGATGAACATCCGGTTCAAGACCCACCCGAATGTTATGGAGCTTTTTCTTGATCTGCATCTGGATGCTGTCCGGTTTAACTTCGGGAAGGGCGTAATCTTTTCCATGGATGTTAATGACGGCTATTGGTGCAACCACAGCAGCGGTACCGGCACCAAAGGCTTCAGTAAGTGTTCCCTTAGCAAATCCTTCTTCAAGATCTTTGATACTGATTTTTCGTTCTTCAGCAGAAATGTTCATTTCCCGTGCTAAAGTTAAAATCGAATCGCGGGTAACTCCATCCAGAATGGCAGAAGTCAGTTTGGGTGTAATTAGTTTACCATCCATAACGAACATAACATTCATTGCGCCCGATTCATCGATGAATTGGTGATCACGTGCATCCGTCCAAAGTACCTGGTCAAACCCTTGTTCACGTGCCAATTGGGTAGGGTAGAACGCGCCTCCGTAGTTACCTGCACATTTGGCAAAACCGGTGCCTCCTTCAGCTGCCCGTACATAGGTCTCTTCAACCTTTACGCGTATGGGTTTATTGAAATAAGGTCCCACCGGGCTGGTCATGATAATGAATTTATATTGTTCGGATACCTTAACCCCCAATCGTGCTTCAGAGGCAAACACATGCGGACGTATATACATGGAAGAACCATCGGTTTGTGGTATCCATGCATGGTCTGTTTCGATTAATGCATGCATGCCGTTTACAAATAATTCCTCCGGTACTTCAGGCATGCACATTCGTCCAAGTGAAATATTGAACCGGTCGTGATGTTTATGAATACGGAAAATAGAAATGTTTCCGTCAATCATCTTATACGCTTTCATGCCTTCAAAAACAGCCTGCCCATAATGAAGCGCCAGCATAGCCGGACTCATCATCATTTCACCATAAGGTTTAATAATGGGCTCGCTCCATCGCTTGTTTTTATATTCCGATACCAGCATGTGGTCTGAAATGTATTTACCAAACTCAAGATTGGAGAAATCCACTTCGTTTATACGTGATGCGGTAGTGTGTTGAATGGTAATGGAGGAAGTCACTGAAGTCATGCCTGATTTATTTTGAACAAGTTATAAATAATTTTATTTACAGCAGGTATTCCATTTTAATATTGCTTCGCTTGTAAGGGCCGTCCAACGGCACTTCTTGAAACCCGATTTTTCGATAAAGTGCTATGGCGGGTTCCAGTTTTGTATTGGAATATAAAATTATCTTTTCGGCTCCCTTAGTACGTGCTTTTTCAATGGCCTTTTGTGCAAGAAGAAGTCCGATTTTTAAACCCCGGTATTTTTCGTCAACCGCCATCTTGGTAAATTCAAACACTCCCGGCTGAACCTTTTTCAACGCCACCGTTCCGGCAACTTCCGAATCAACAAGGGCCATTACTATTTCACCACCGGGTTGGATAATGTGTTGCTCCGGATGTTGCAGCACTTCAAAATCGATAGGTTCCATCCAGAAATATTCTTCAATCCAGGCGCGGTTTAGTTTTTCAAACGCGGATTGATGTTCCGGAAGGTAGTCTACAATTTCCACCTTGTTTGTTGTAATCACGTCAGGATTCGGTTACGGCTAATCGTTTACGGCTGCCGGATCGATACCCCTGGTTGACCAGGTAAATTCCCAGTACCGTTACAAGAATTCCTACTCCAATCATGGCATTGAGTTTTTCATCCAGGATGAGCCATCCCAATACTACGGCTACCAATGGATTAACATAGGCGTATAAGGAAACGATTGTCATCGGTAATTTTTTCAACGCGTAGAGGTAGGAGATATAGGCAACAATGGAACCAAAAACAATCAGGTAAAGCAAGGCATAGATGGCTTCTGCTGACCATTGAACGGTTTCAAGGTCGTCAAACAGCAAGCTGAAGGGTATTACCCATATGCCACCGAAAAACATTTGAAGCCCGGCATTAATAAATGGATTTGATTCGGTATGTCTTTTTTTGATCCAGATGCTTCCCCCGGCCCAACCCGTAATAGCAGTTACAATGAGTACAATCCCAACCCAATATTCAGTCTTGGAGAATTCATTGAGATGTTCACTGAAAATGAGAAGTATACCGCTGATGCCCAGGGCCACACCGAATGCAATGGGTAAGGTTGGTTTTTCATCACGCTGGATGCCGAGGTTGATCAGGATAACCAAAACCGGCATGAGCGAGCAGATAATGGCTGCAATACCACTTGGAATTTCCATTTCCGCCCAGGCCACCAAACCATTGCCCATTGAAATCATAAAAAATCCACCAATGGCCTGGCTGATGATTTGTCTACGTTCAGGCAATCGGGCCTGCATAACCAGCATCATAAATCCAAGCACCAATAAACCGGCACTGATCTGCCGGATTGCGGTAAACAGCAGCGGTGGGAAGTGAAGTACCGCAATCCGCAACGCCAGGTACGTAGTGCCCCAGATAATGCAAATGGCAGTAAGAGCGAAATACGCTATGGTTAACTCCCGTTTCATGACGGCATCAACGTGCAAGTATGCAGAAAAGTTTTTTGAATCGGGTTCGGGTGAGGTGGTTTATTTACTACACCTGACATTTACCGTTACCGCCATTGCATGAAGGGCTTTTGTGTATATTTGTGTTTAATTTTTTCCATTTCAAGAACCCTTTATGACAACAGAACAGTTGAAAGACTTGAAGGCCCGAACAGCGGCTTTGAGGAGGTATCTTTGACTACGATCGTAAGATCATCGAAGTAAAAGACGAAGAGCTTATTACCCAGCAAGCCGATTTCTGGAATAACCCCAAACAGGCAGAAGTAATTTTGAAAAATCTCAGGTCTAAAAAGATCTGGACTGATTCGTATGAGCGCATCCAAAAGCTGGTTGACGACCTTGATGTGCTTAATGAATTTCACGAAGCAGGTGATGTAGGTGATGAAGAATTAGACCTTGAATTTGCCAAAACCGAGAAAGCCGTAGAGGAACTGGAGTTTAAGAAAATGCTTAGCCGGGAAGAAGACCAGTTAAGCGCCATCATTGAAATCAATCCGGGTGCGGGTGGCACAGAAAGCAACGACTGGGCCGATATGCTTAACCGCATGTACATTATGTGGGGAGAGAAAAGCGGGTATAAGGTTTCGCAAATCGATTACCAGCCCGGTGAAGTGGCCGGCATTAAATCCGCATCCCTGGAAATTGATGGACCATTTGCCTATGGTAAGTTAAAATCCGAAATCGGGGTTCACCGGCTGGTTCGCATCTCCCCGTTCGACTCGAATCAGCGCAGGCATACTTCATTTGCCTCCGTTTTTGTGTATCCTAAAGTAGATGACTCTATTAATATAGAGATAAATCCGGCTGATGTGGAGATACAAACCTCACGTTCAGGAGGTGCTGGCGGGCAAAATGTAAACAAAGTTGAAACCAAGGTTCAGCTTACCCATAAGCCCACGGGTATTGTAATTGTGTGCCAGGTTGAACGTTCGCAACACGCCAACCGTGAGCGGGCTATGCAGATGCTGAAATCCAAACTTTACCAGGTGGAAATGGAGAAACGCAATGCTGAACGCGATAAAATTGAGGCCGGCAAGATGAAGATCGATTTTGGTTCGCAGATCCGAAACTATGTACTGCATCCTTACAAGCTGGTGAAGGACGCACGTACCGGTGTTGAAAGAACCGATGCGCAAAATGTATTGGATGGCGACCTGGAAGATTTCATTAAGGGTTACTTGTTAAGCATGCAGGAAGAGACTGTAAAGAAATAGGTAAACACACGTAACCTGCTTGACAACGCAAAAGAAGATTTATAACCGTCAGTTTTGGGTACTCTGTGCAAGCTCGCTCTTATTTTTTGCGAGCTTTAACATGCTCATCCCTGAACTTCCTGCGTACTTAACCAGCTTAGGCGGACCGGAATACAAAGGATTAATCATTTCCTTATTTACCGTAACCGCCATGGTATCGCGACCCTTCAGCGGAAAGATGGCGGATAAAGTGGGCAGGGTGCCGGTAATAATTGTTGGTTCAATGGTTTGTTTTTTCAGCAGCCTCATGTACCCTGCTATCTCAACCGTGTTCGGATTTTTATTGCTCCGTTTGGTGCACGGATTTTCAACCGGTTTTACACCAACCGGTTTATCAGCTTATTTATCCGATATCATTCCGGCCAACCGAAGAGGCGAAGCCATGGGAATTCTTGGAACTGCCGGTACCGTAGGCATGGCAGCCGGACCGGCTATCGGGGGCGTGGTAGCCAATAATTTTGGATTGGATGCCATGTTTTATACTTCATCCGGATTTGCCATAAGCTCAATTTTAATTGTGATGGGTGCGAAGGAGACGCTGGTCGAGCGAAAAGGGTTTACAACTGAAGTTTTTAAAATTCATAAGCGTGATTTGCTTGAACCGAGGGTGTTGGTAGCCTGCATCGTGATGTTGCTCATTGCCTATTCCTATGGAACCGTGTTCACGGTTATTCCGGACCTTGGCGAATACACCGGCATCCGAAACAAAGGATTGCTTTTTACTTACTTAACAATCTCTTCCTTATTGATAAGGCTGGTCTCTGGCCGGGCGTCTGATTATTACGGACGAAGAAAGATTCTCATTTTTTCCACCGCCATCACAACAATTGCTATGACCCTGGTTGCATTGGCTGATACCCGACTCATGCTTATTGCCGGAATTTCGTTGTATGGTGTCGCCCACGGTATGAATTCACCCACCTTGCTAGCCTGGGCAGTCGATTTAAGCGATGAGAAAAATAAAGGCCGTGGAATTGCAAGCCTGTATATTTTTATGGAGATGGGAATCGGTATTGGTGCATTTGCATCGGGATTAATCTATGCGAATGATCCGTCCCGGTTTATGATTACCTTTCTTACCTGTGCAAGCCTCAGCGTTTTGGCGTTTGCCTACCTGATTATTCACTGGCTCCGCAGACGTCCGGTTACGTATACCTGAAATCCATGCTATGAGAAAAATTGTCTTGTATTTATTTATCCTGGTGACAGCTGGTGAATTGCTTTCACACGCACTGGAGGTGCCAGCAATTCATCTTATTTGCAAACCTGCACTGCTTGTTTTATTGATGATCTATTATGTTCTATTGAATCGGGAGATTGATCAGCCGCTTTCGCGTACACTAATACTTGCTTTATTTTTTTCATGGGGTGGTGATGTATTGCTGATGAAAAGCGATGAAATGTTTTTCATTCTCGGCCTTGTTTCGTTTTTGATCTCGCACGTGTTTTACATTTTCACCTTCAGGCAATTCCGGGAGGAGGATGATGCAGAGGCCTTGCATGGGCTGCAAAAAGTACGGTTTGCTTTCCCGGTTATTTTATATGGAACAGGGCTGG
>JALOMY010000157.1 GCA_025455225.1 Cyclobacteriaceae bacterium
AGAACAGGAGAAGGAGTTGAGTCCGTTGGATTCCATAAAATATTATCTCAAATTTTTAAATACAGGAGTTCTTGCCATGGACCCTCACAATGGTGCTGTTCGTGTTTGGGTAGGAGGGATTGACTACCAGTATTTCCAATACGACCATGTCAGGGAGAGCACGAAACGACAGGTGGGTTCAACTTTTAAGCCTTTTGTTTATGCAGCTGCCCTGGAAAATGGTGAAAAGCCGTGTACTTACATTTCTGCCGATCAGACAACCTATGAAGGAGAAGAGCTATGGACTCCATCCAATACCGAAGATAATTACGATCGCAAATATTCCATGGAAGGAGCGCTGGCCTATTCGGTAAATACAGCCGCTGTTCATATGTTGGAGAAAACCGGGATTGACAAAACGATTGAACTGGCCCGTGAAATGGGGATCACAAGCCCGTTACCTGAAGTTCCTTCCCTGGCACTGGGCACACCCAGTATTTCGGTATTGGAAATGGTTACCGCTTATTCTTGCCTGGTGAATAACGGTCAGTCGGTTTCTCCTTATTTCATTACCAGAATTGTTTCCCGCAACCAGGAAATTCTTGAGGAGTACAGACCCAAGGCCGGTAACCAGGTGGTATCATCCGATAATGCACAGCTCATGGTACACATGCTCAAACGTACCATTAATGAAGGAACTGGTGCCAGTATGCGATGGAAGTATAACATCAAAAACGACATGGCTGGAAAAACAGGAACAACGCAATCCAATGCCGATGGATGGTTTATGGCGATGACTCCGAATTTGGTGATTGGCAGTTGGGTAGGTGCCGATGATCCCCGGATACGATTTCGGTCAACTTCGCTGGGCCAGGGCGCCAGTACTGCATTACCCATCGTAGCGGGATTCTTTCAGCAGGTAAATTCTGATAAACAGCTTTCAACCATTAGCCGGGCACAATTTCCTGAACTTCCTTACCGGTTGGCCGGAAGACTTAATTGTGATCTCTATAAATCGGGTACTAATGTATTGGAGAATCTATTTGGAAAAAAGGAAGAGGATACTACCCGGGTATTTGGCGAAAAGAAGGAGCGTAAGAAAAAAAGTTTTTTCAAGCGCTTGTTTGGCCAGTGAAATTATCAGGTATCCGTTACCTATTTTTGCCTGAATATCTCTTTTCTATGTATTTCAATCCTGAAAAAGTTACATCCATAGTTCAGCAACATTATCCAATCAAGGTAGTTTCAGTCAAGCCGCTACCAGGAGAACTGGATTACAATTATTATATAGAAGCTAAGGACGGAAGAAAATACATTTTCAAAATCGCCAATGCGAATGAGTCGAAGGATAACCTGGTTCTTCAGCATGAAGTAATTCATCATTTGATCTCAAATAATTTCGGATTAACCGTTTCGGAAATAATTGCGGGCACACAAAACGAAGAAATTATACAACTTAAGGATGAAGCGGGCAGGCCACGATTAGCACGATTGCTTACCTGGGTAGAAGGCCGTGTTTTGGCATCCGTTAATCCGCATACAACTCAATTGCTATTCCGTCTTGGTGAAATGTGTGGAAAACTTGCTGCATCACTTAGCAATTTTGATCATCCGTCAGCTCACCGGTTTATCAAGTGGGATTTAGCACAGGCTGATTGGGTCAAGGAACACCTCAATCGATTCAAGGATGATCGAAAGGAATTGGTTGACTATTTCTACTTCTTATTCGAAAACCAGGTTAAACCAGCCTTTCCTGAATTGCGTAAAAGTGTAATTTATAACGATGCCAATGATTATAATGTGCTGGTAAGCGATGACATCACAAACCCACATGTACCGGGCGTTATCGATTTTGGCGATGTGGTGTTAACGCATACGATAAATGAGCTGGCAATAGCACTCGCTTATGCAATCATGAACAAACCCAACCCGATGGAGGCCGCGAGGCCCATTGTTCAAGGATTCCATTCAGTGTTCCCGATAACTGAACCAGAACTTAAGGTTTTATTTCCGCTTGTTGGTACCCGGTTGCTGATCAGTGTGGTCAATTCAGAATTGAACCGCCTTCAGCATCCGGATAATAAGTACCTGCAAATAAGTGATAAACCTGCGTGGGATTTATTGTCCAAACTCAAAAGCATTTCTCCCGAGTGGGCCCTTTGTGTTTTTCGTGAGGCTTGCGGTATAACACCAAGCCCAAAGGAAACAGAATTCAGAAGCTGGGTTAAAAAGAATCATCAGGAGTTGAAATTTCCGGTAGCAAAAGGGAAGACAGAAACCTGGCTGGACTTGAGTGTTGGAAGTCTTGATCTGGGGAATTCACAGGATATTTTCAATGCGGATAAGCTGGATGAAAAAATATCTTCCATCATCCGGGAACGTAACGTTGATCTGGCTTATGGAAAATACAACGAAGCCCGGGCGATTTACGCAACACCTGCTTATGAAGTTATTGCCAATGAAGGATCTTCCTGGCGTACTGTACATATAGGGTTGGATTTTTTCTGTAAAGCAGGTTCGCCCGTTCGGGCCGTGTATTCAGGCATTGTACATAGTTTTGCCAATAACCAGGCAGACCGCGATTATGGACCAACGATAATTCTTGAACATAAGGTTTCAGACACGCTTACCTTCTACACTCTTTACGGACACCTAAACATTGAATGTCTTAAAACCCTTTCGAAAGGTCAGCCTGTGCAGGCAGGGGAAGAAATCGGAAGGATTGGATTTAAACATGAGAATGGAAACTGGACTCCTCATCTCCACTTCCAGGTTATGTTGCATGTTTTAGATAATCAAGGTGATTTTCCGGGAGTATGCATTCCTGAAGAAGCCACGGTATGGACAAGCATTTGTCCCGATCCGTGGTTTTTGCTAACAGGTTATGAATCGCCCCCGGATAAATCCTTATCAACCGAAGAGATCGTTTCATTCCGTAAAAAGCATGTTGGAAAAAACCTGAGCATATCTTACAAGCAACCCATTAAAATGGTGCGTGGTGCCGGTCAATATTTAATTGATTCAACCGGCCGCAGGTACCTGGATACCGTAAATAATGTTGCTCATGTTGGTCATGAACATCCCCGTGTAGTACGGGCAGGACAGCGACAAATGGCCGTGCTGAATACAAATACCCGTTACCTGCATGACAACATGGTAAAATTTGTTGAGGAGTTATTAACCACAATGCCTCCTGAACTCAATGTAGTATTCCTGGTCAACTCTGGAAGCGAAGCCAATGAGCTGGCGCTTCGTCTTGCAAAAACCTACACCGGCCAGAATGATATGATTGTCTCACAGGTAGGTTACCATGGCAACACCAATGCTTGCGTGGAAATCAGTTCATACAAGTTTGACGGACCAGGCGGAAAAGGTAAACAGCCTCACATTCACGTTATACCAATACCGGATACGTATCGAGGTTTATACCGCGATCATGATCCTAAGGCAGGTAGTAAATATGCCCAACATGTAAAGCAAGCCATTGAAGATATGGCATCGCAAAAGAAGAAACCGGCCGCTTTCATCTTTGAGTCCGTAATCAGTTGTGGCGGACAAGTTGTATTACCTGAAAATTTTCTAAAGGAATCCTATGCCTTTACCCGAACTGCCGGTGGTGTATGCATTGCCGATGAAGTACAGACCGGATGCGGAAGGGCAGGCGATCATTACTGGGCATTTGAGGAATATGGTGTTGTACCCGATATAGTAACCATTGGCAAACCAATAGGTAACGGTCATCCGCTCGGAGTTGTCGTTACTACGCAAGCGCTGGCCGATGCGTTCAAAAATGGGATGGAATATTTCAATACGTTTGGAGGCAACCCCGTATCCTGCGCCATTGGTCTTGAAGTTCTGCGTGTCGTGAAAGAAGAAAACCTTCAACACCATGCGAAAATTGTTGGTGGCTATTTATCCAATGGACTTAAACAATTAATGAATCAATATGAAGTAATAGGTGATGTGCGCGGACCGGGACTGTTCATTGGCTTTGAATTAGTCAAAGATCGAACAACCCGTGAGCCGGCAACCGAACAAGCTTCATACCTGGCTAACCGCATGCGTGATCTTGGAATTTTGATGAGCACCGATGGGCCCTTCAACAACGTAATGAAAATCAAGCCTCCGATGGTCTTCTCAAATTCAGATGCTGATTTTCTATTGGAATCTCTCGATCGGGTTTTTAGGGAAGACAGGATGAAGAATCTTTAATTTACAAAATTAGATCAGAACCGAATCACGTTAATCCATCCATGTAAGTCCACTATTTTCTTATGAAGAAAAATATTCGGTGAAATCATCAGTTTAAATAAGTTAGATCGCGAGCTTGAAATTGTTTATCATTGAATTCCACTGAATATCTCCTTATAATTGAGATCAATTAAATCGTATGTCTATGCATCGTTTTCTGCTGACCTCCATTCTGATTCTTTCTTTGATATTCCAGGTCATTGCCCAGGAACTCCGGTCTCCAAACGGCCAATTGAATATGGTCTTTTCATTGCAAAACGATGGTACACCAACATATCAACTTTCCTACAAAGGAAAACCGGTAATCAAGCCAAGCGCCCTGGGTATGGAATTGAAAAACGACCAAAAATCATTGCTGAATGATTTCGTCCTGACCAATTCACAAACTTCATCCCACGACTCATCATGGGAACCGGTGTGGGGTGAAGTAAAAACCATTAGGAATCATTATAATGAATTGTTAGTTACACTGACACAGAAATCTACTGACCGCATCATGAATATTCGATTCAAGCTCTTCGATGATGGTCTTGGCTTTCGGTATGAATTCCCATTGCAACCCAAACTGGTATACTTCGTCATTAAAGAAGAACGAACTCAGTTTGCCATGACAGGCGATCATACCGCTTTCTGGATTGCAGGTGATTATGATACCCAGGAATACGATTACACAACTTCCAGACTTTCTGAAATAAGAAGACTCAGTAAAGATGCCGTAACTCCCAATGCTTCGCAGACACCTTTTTCACCTACCGGTGTACAAACCGCTTTGATGATTAAAACGGATGATGGGCTTTATATCAACCTGCACGAGGCTGCCCTGATCAATTATTCCTGCATGCATCTCAATCTGGATGATACGAACATGGTATTTCAATCGTGGCTTACACCCGATGCCAAAGGTGATAAAGGAAACATTCAGGCACCAGCACAATCACCCTGGCGAACGGTTATCGTCAGTGATGATGCACGCGCCATACTCACCTCTAAAATTACCTATAACCTGAATGATCCGTGTAAGATTGAAGATACCTCATGGATCAAACCCACAAAATATATAGGCGTTTGGTGGGAAATGATTACCGGCAAAAGCTCCTGGTCGTACACCAATGACCTGCCTTCTGTGCAACTGGGCATCACTGACTATACCAATGTAAAACCCAATGGAACGCACGGGGCCACTACATCCAACGTAAAGCGATACATCGACTTCGCGTCACAACATGGTTTTGACGGAGTATTGGTTGAAGGATGGAACATCGGGTGGGAAGACTGGTTCGGAAATGAAAAGGATTATGTCTTTGATTTCACTACTCCGTACCCGGATTTTAACCTGACTGAAATCCGTGATTATTCGAAACAAAAAGAAGTTAAAATGATCATGCATCATGAAACCTCCGGATCTACCCGTAATTACGAACGCCATCTGGACAAGGCATTCCGGTTGATGAAAGACAACAATTATGACGCGGTGAAGACCGGGTATGTAGGACCCATATTGCCGAAGGGTTATTATCATTATGATCAGTATACGGTTAATCATTACCAATATGTTTTAGAGAAAGCTGCAGAATATAAGATTATGGTTAATGCACATGAGGCTGTTCGGCCTACCGGCATTGCCCGCACGTATCCCAATCTCATTGGCAATGAGTCAGCCCGCGGAACGGAATTCCAGGCATTTGGTGGTTCAAAACCTAACCATGTCACGATCCTTCCCTTTACCCGACTGATCGGTGGACCAATGGATTATACTCCGGGAGTATTTGAAATGGACATCAGCAAGGTTAATCCTAACAACAATTCACATTGCAACAGTACCCTTGCGAATCAGCTGGCATTATATGTAACCATGTATAGTCCCCTGCAAATGGCGGCTGACCTTCCTGAAAATTATAACCGGTTCCTGGATGCGTTTCAGTTCATCAAAGACGTGGCCGTTGATTGGGATGAAAGCCGCTACCTGGAAGCTGAACCAGGCCAGTACATCACAGTCGCGCGTAAAGCGAAGGGTAAGAAGGAGTGGTATGTTGGCAATGTAAATGGTGAAACACCACGATCATCAACTATCAACTTTGATTTCCTGGAAGCCGGAAAAACCTATGTAGCAACCGTTTATGCTGATGCTAAAACTGCGCATTACAAAACCAATCCACAGGCGTATACGATTCGTAAGGGAGTTGTCACTAATCAATCAAAACTAACGCAATGGTCGGCCTCAGGAGGTGGATATGCTATCAGCATTGTTGAAGTTGACAAGACTCAGACAAAAGGAATAAAGAAATTGCAGTAATTTCTTCAAATGAGCACAAGCCTTCATACACAAACGATCTGTGAGGATTACTAAAACTAAAAGTCGCTTTTTTATTCCTGTTCCTTAACTGTTGAACGGAAACAATATAACCCTCAGATTGCAAAAGCCGTTTGAGTAGCCAAATGAAAAGGTTCGCTTTTATCTTCAGCTTGCTTCTTACCATGGCTTCGTTTTCACGGACGGTGCAAGCAGAAACTCTCATTAAATCGGGAACCGACACTACCCAGGTAAATAATCTAATCAGGCAAAGCAAAGAATTGCAGTGGATTGATTCCTATCG
>JALOMY010000010.1 GCA_025455225.1 Cyclobacteriaceae bacterium
CCTGAAGCAATTCAGGCTTGCGTGAAATTATCCGACCGCTACATCAGCGATCGTTTCCTTCCGGATAAGGCCATCGATGTTATGGACGAAGCCGGTGCACGGGTTCACATTAATAACATTCATGTTCCTGAAGATATCGTGAAGCTCGAGGAGGCAATTGAAGATGTAAAGAAGGAGAAAAACCGGGTAGTGAAAAGTCAGAAGTACGAGGAAGCTGCCCAGTTGCGTGATAAGGAAAAGAAGCTTCTTGAACAACTGGATATTGCAAAAGCCAAATGGGAAGAAAAAACCCGTACGGAAAAGTATACTGTGAATGAAGACAACGTAGCGGATGTAATCGCTATGATGACCGGCATACCAACGAAGCGAATCGCCCAGAAAGAAAGCAACAAGCTGCTGAGTATGGGTGATGAGTTAAGCGGTAAAGTAATCGGGCAGGAAGAAGCTATTAAGAAATTAACCAAAGCCATCCAGCGGACACGGGTTGGTTTAAAAGACCCGAAGCGACCCATTGGTTCCTTTATTTTCTTAGGCCCTACCGGTGTTGGTAAAACCGAATTGGCCAAAGTGCTTGCTACGTATTTATTCGATAAGGAAGATGCGCTGATCCGCATTGACATGAGCGAATACATGGAAAAATTTTCTGTGTCGCGTCTGGTAGGAGCCCCTCCGGGATATGTAGGCTACGAAGAAGGTGGCCAGTTAACGGAGAAAGTAAGAAGAAAGCCTTACTCCGTGGTTCTGTTGGATGAAATCGAAAAGGCTCATCCGGATGTATTTAACATTCTTTTGCAGGTACTTGACGATGGTATTCTGACCGATGGTTTGGGCAGACGCGTTGATTTCAGAAATACGATCATCATCATGACCTCCAACATCGGTGTTCGTGATTTGAAAGATTTCGGTACGGGCATTGGTTTCTCTACCTCCACTAAACGAGAGAATGAAGAGGAGATGATGAAGTCTACCATTCAGAATGCTTTGAAGCGTGTATTCAGCCCTGAATTCCTGAACCGTTTAGATGATGTAATTGTGTTTAATTCATTACAGCGTGAACACATCCATAAGATCATCGATATTACCCTTAAGAAAGTATTTGATCGGATCAACGCGCTTGGTTATAACGTTGAGCTGACCGATAAAGCAAAAGATTTCTTATCGGATAAGGGCTATGATCATCAATTTGGTGCACGTCCGTTAAATCGGGCCATTACCAAATACCTTGAAGACCCGGTAGCTGAAGAAATTCTGAAGGGTGAAATTGAGGAAGGAGGAATCATTGTGGCTGATCATGATGGAAAATCCGATCAGTTGATTTTGAAAGTGAAGAAACCCAAAGCGGCTTCCAAGAAGGATCAATAATATAAAAGGCGGGATGAACACCCGCCTTTTTCTTTAACCGAACTTTTATTGTGGGAAAAGCATTTACAGGTGATGACTTCATGGAAAGGAATTCAGCCTATTTACAAAAGGTTTAATAATGGTTATTATTGTCAAAATTTTTAGTTGAGATACATGGTTTACCCCATCATAATGTACGGAGATCCGATTTTACGCCAGCGGGCAAAGGATATTGAAGAGGGAACTGACGTAACGCAATTGGTGCAGGATATGTATGAAACCATGCATCAGGCACAGGGCATTGGTCTGGCTGCTCCTCAAATCGGTAAAGGCTTGCGGTTGTTCGTTGTAGATGGAACAGGTCTGGATAAAGAGGATGAAGAAGCGGAGGATGGCTTGCAGAATTTTAAAAAGGCTTTTATCAATCCGGTCATGATTGAGGAATTGGGCAAGCCCTGGGAATTTGAGGAAGGATGCCTTAGCATTCCGAATATTCGCGAGAAGGTTACCCGTAAAGACACGGTCAAGATCCGGTACTATGATGAAAACTGGAATCTGACCGAGGAAGAATTTGATGGCATGAAGGCCCGTGTGATTCAGCACGAGTATGATCATATTGAAGGTAAATTGTTTATTGATTACCTGACACCCCTGAAGAAGCGGTTACTGAAAGCAAAACTCACTGACATCAGTAAAGGGGAAGTGAAAACGGATTACCGCATACTGGCCCCTGTTCGCAGATAACTTCCTGAATAGAACGTATAATTAATACCATTCACGTTGATCATTCAATCCCGTCTTCCCGGCATCGGTACATCCATTTTTGCAGTGATGTCAAAGATGGCAACCGAGCACGGGGCAATTAATCTTTCCCAGGGATTCCCCGATTTCCAGGTTGACCCGGTTATTATTGATCTTGTTCACCGGTTTATGAAAGAGGGGCATAATCAATATGCTCCAATGCCGGGTGCTCCGGCATTACGGAATGTCATTGCTGAAGTTTTGTCGAAAACATATAATCAATCCATCCATCCGGAAACCGATATAACTGTAACAGCCGGTGGAACAGAAGCCTTATACGCTACGATTGCTGCATTTGTGCATGAGGGTGATGAAGTAATTGTGTTTGATCCGGCTTATGATTCCTACGACCCGGCTATTCGACTGAATGGGGGTGTTCCGGTTCATATTAATTTACATTATCCCGAATTCTCGATTGATTGGGAAGAAGTTCGGTCACGCATAACACCCAGAACCCGCATGATCCTCATCAACACGCCTCATAATCCAAGTGGTGCGGTCTTGTCTTCTCACGATTTACACAAGCTGGAAGAAATCGCGGAGGAGCACGATCTTTTAGTTCTGAGCGATGAAGTGTATGAGCGCATTATTTTTGATGACATCCGGCACGAAAGTGTTTTGCATTATCCGGTATTGGCGAAGCGAAGCATTGCCATCTTTTCGTTCGGAAAAACGTTTCATGCCACGGGCTGGAAAATCGGATATGCAGTTGCTCCGGAAAAGCTGTCGGCTGAAATCCGGAAAACGCATCAGTTCATAACCTTTGCTGTCAATACCCCGGTTCAACTGGCACTGGCTGAGTACATGAGGAATCCGGATCATTATCTTCATCTCGGTAATTTCTATCAGCGTAAGCGCGATTATTTTTTGCAGGGAATTAAAGGGTCATCATTCGAACCTATTGAATGTCATGGATCATACTTTCAAACTCTCTCATACCGCTCAATAACAAACCTTCCGGACAAGGAAATGGCGATTGATCTTGTAAAGAATCATGCCATAGCCTCAATACCAGTTTCCGTATTTTACAACGACAAAACCGATAATCGGCTTTTACGTTTCTGTTTTGCTAAAAATGAAGCTACACTTGATCAGGCTATCAGCATACTGAGAAAACTTTAAAGAGGCATTGCATGGTGACGGAAGCAACTTCAGGTTTTTAAAGAATCCTTTGCGTAATTTGCTTCCGAAACAACCACCATGCAGGATTTAAAAATCACTCTTATCCAATCGGATTTATACTGGGAAGAAATTGACTCCAATCTCTCATCCTTTGAGGAAAAGATCTGGCAAATCGGGGAGAATACAGATGTGATTGTACTACCTGAAATGTTTACTACGGGGTTCACCATGAATGCGAGCCGCATGGCTGAGCACATGAATATGCGAACCTTCAAATGGATGCGCCAGATTGCAGACCAAACCGGTGCCCTGATTTTGGGCAGTTATATCGTTACGGTGCATGATCGCTTCTATAACCGGTTGATCTGGATGGAACCGGGAGGAAATTACAAGACCTACGATAAGCGCCACTTGTTTAGAATGGCGGTTGAGCATAAAACGTATGCACCGGGAGAAAGCCTGCTGGTTTCCTCCTGGAAAGGATGGCGTATTTGTCCGTTGATTTGTTATGATCTTCGTTTTCCGGTCTGGAGCCGAAATACGTTTAATGTTGCCACGAAGCGACTTAATTACGATCTGTTGATTTATGTTGCGAACTGGCCCACGGCCCGGATAGATGCCTGGGATGCCTTACTAAAGGCCCGATCCATTGAAAACCTGAGTTATACATTGGGCGTGAATCGTGTTGGCGTTGATGGTAATGGAATTGAGTACAACGGTCACTCTTCGCTTTATTCACCAAAAGGTGAGTTGATGTTTATTTCAGAAGGCATTGAGTCAATCAAGACCATTGAATTGAATGCCCATTCACTCGAAGCCTTTCGCGATAAATTTCCGGCTTATCTTGATGCTGATGATTTTTCAATTGAGCTGGGCGAATTTGAAGAAGATTATTTATCCGGATTGAGTTAATCTTTCGTGAACCGATCGACTGAATACAGTGAAGAGATTTGGATTCATACTGCAAAGCCCAATACTGTGGCTTTGGGTTGGCAGTATTCTCGGCTATAACATCAATAAATTTTATTTGCGGTTTCTTTCCATGGAAATGCATTGGTACAGGCTGTTCACCGATGTACTTCCCAATTTTCTGATTGTTATCATTGCCTATCTCACGGCAGTATTAGTAAGGTCATTTGAACTGGTTAAAAACTACAATAAACTATACGATTACGGCATTTTGTTATTTTTTGCACTACTGCTTACGGTTGAAGAGTCAACCGGTTTCTTGGGAATGAGTAAAGTTTCTGATCTTAACGACACAATCGCAAGCTTCTCGGCTGTGCTGATTGTGATTCTGGCCAACGAAGCCCAGGCGAAGAAAAACTAATTTTAATCTTCAGTAATCAATTTCAATTTGGCTAACACTGGCAGGTGGTCAGAGGGGTAATACGTACCATTGTTGGTATTGAAGACTCGTTGGTAGCGTAATCTCCAACCTTTACTGTAAAAGATATAATCGATGGGTATGCATTTCATGGCGCCAACTTCAAATCCGCAAAATGTACCCTTATGTTTTCCGCGTGAAGCATCCTGCAAAACGGGTTCCTGATTGTTGGTCAGTACCAAATAGGGTTCTTCTTCAGCTGTGCAGTTAAAATCACCGGTAATCAGAATGGGTTTACCTTGCGCCAGATCAGGAAGTTTGGCTTTAATCAATTCCGCACTTCGGGTTCGGGCCATTTTTCCGATATGATCAAAATGGGTATTCAGCACAAAAAATTCAGCCTGTGATTTCTTATCGAGGAAACGTGACCATGTTGCTACCCGGGTAATGGCGGCATCCCAGTTTTTGCTACCGGGTATTTCCGGTGTTTCGGAAAGCCAAAATGTACCGCTGTCCAATAAACTAAAACGGTTATGGTCATATAGTATGGCGCTGTATTCTCCCTGTTCCTTGCCATCGTCACGACCTACACCAAAATACGAGTATCCTGGGAGCTTTCGCACCAGATCATTAAGTTGATGCTTCAGGGCTTCCTGAACGCCAATAATATCAGGATTATGCCGGTGAATTAATGCGGAAACTTTATCCATTCGATTTGGCCATGCGTTTATACTATCGGCAGGATTATCGAACCGGATATTATACGTCATTATCTTGATGGATTGAGCTGAGGTCATCAGGGAGAAAATTAGACCAAGAAGAATCATTGACGGGCGCATTCCTAAAAATAAGGTTCGTTTAAGGGAATTACTATAGCTCGCTCTGATTAATGGGAGAATCGAATTACTCAATCATACCTTGCTTGACGACTGAACAGTGATATTCATTTACTATCTGGGGTTGACAGTCACGTACTACTATTTCAGTAATTAAGTATCACTAATCCATGAACAGGAAACTGGACTGCTGTTAAATGGAATACATAAGGCTTGCTTTTAAGCTTCAGAATGCTTCAACAGCATTCACTTCACCGGGCATCATTCGGGTCAATAAATTTTCGATGCCGGCTTTCAGTGTTATCATGGAGGAAGGGCATCCGCTGCAGGAGCCTTGCAGTTTTACTTTGACCACACCATCCTTAAAGGAATGGTAGGTGATAGCACCGCCATCCTGTTCTACAGCAGGGCGGATATACTCTTCCAGGATTGTTTTAATTTTTTTTACTGACTCGGTCTCTTCTTCAGAAATAACGGAAGAGGAATCATCCCACTCCATAATGTATTTACCAGCCTCAAGATACTTAGTGATGTGATCCTTAAGTATATGCTGAATTTCAAGCCACTCTACATCTTCCTGTTTGGTAATGGTAATGAAGTTGCTCATGTAAAATACGCGTTCTACGAACGGATAATCAAACAGCTCCTGGGCAAGAGGAGCTTGTGCTGCACTTTCGCGGTTCGGGAAATCAAAACTCATCCCTTCCGGTACCAACATTTCATTAACAACGAATTTCAGCGAATTCGGATTGGGATTGGATTCCAGGTAAATATGTATGTTTTTGGGTGCAGAAATCATTTTGAGTTTGTTAATGGTAAATAAACAATTACCTGCAAATTTAGTTCACAGGTTCAATTTTCTGAAAGCCATTTTCAGTAGTGGCAACAATACTGGCTACAACTGCGTCTCCGGTAATATTTACGATGGTCCGGCACATGTCCAAAGGCCGGTCAATGGCAATAATGAGAGCAAGTCCTTCAGGTGAAACACCGATGGCACCCAGTACGATGACAAGAGTAATGAGTCCGGCACTGGGTACAGCGGCTGCTCCAATAGACGACAGGGTAGCGGTAAGAATAATCATTAGCTGATCTACAATCGTTAGGTCGTGACCAAATGCTTGTGCAATAAATACGGCAGTTACTGCCTGATGTATACTGGTTCCATCCATATTTACTGTGGCACCTAATGGCAGAACAAAACTGGTGATCTCCTCTTTAATTCCCAGGTTTTTCTCAGCGCATTCCATCGTTACCGGTAATGTGGCAGCACTGCTGCTGGTTGAAAATGCCATGATCTGAGCAGGCAAAATTGCTTTTGTAAATTGTTTGTATTTGATATGCGTAAACATGCGCATGATCAGAGGATAAATCACCAAAACCATCAGGGCAAGACTGAGCAGTACAGTAATAGCGTAGATACCTAATGCACTGAATAATTCCAGAGCCTGTTTCGGATCATCCCCGGCAAAATCAACAATCAGAGCTCCCAACAAAGCAAAAACGCCTACGGGTGCATAATGCATAACGATGTCTACAATTTTCAGAATGACCTCATTGACACCGTCAAAGAAATTTTTAACTGGTATTCCTTTTTGTTCGGGTGCCATGATCAGGGCAATACCAAAGAGAATGGAGAAGAAAATTACCTGCAACATGTTTCGGTTATTGCTCATGGAACCGAAAATATTATCGGGCACGATGTCTACAATTACCTGAAGCGGTCCTGATTCTTTTAGTTTTTGAGCATCGGTAACTCTCAGGTTGGCATCATTCGCATATTTGGCTGAAAGTTCCATCTGCTTTTCTTTGGAAAGAAAATTTCCAGGTTTAATCGAATTAACTGCAATGAGCCCTACTACAATGGCTATCACAGTAGTGATCAGGTAGAGACTTAAAGTCTTACCGCCAATTCGTGAAAGTTTCGACATGTCTTTCAGATTAGACACACCGCTGATCAGGGAAACGAGGATCAACGGAATGGCAATAAGCTTGAGCAGGTTGATAAATATGGTTCCGAAAGGTTTGATCCAGTCGGTAACAAAAGGGCCCAGGTGGAAAACGATGGAAAGTATGCCCAATATTATACCCAGGAGCATACCAATAAATATGCGGATGTGAAGCGGAATTTTCTTCATAGTGAGGTTCAGATAATCCCGAAAGTTATAGGATTGTCGTTCTAATTATCCTGAAAGATGGAGGAATATTTAATCGGGGGATTTTTGACCCTTATCTCCCACCAGTTCTCCTTCACCGCTGGCGATTACTGTAGCTACGGTTGAATCGCCAGTTATGTTCACAACGGTACGCAACATATCAAGGGGACGGTCTACCGCTAATATTAGAGCCAGCCCGGAGGGATCAATTCCAACTGCTTCCAGAACAATAATCAACATAATGATTCCGGCACCGGGTACAGCGGCTGCACCTATAGAAGAAAGAACTGCAGTAAATAAAATAGTAAGCTGCTGGCCAAGCGAAAGATCAAGTCCAAATGCCTGTGCAATAAATACAGCCGACACCCCCTGGTGGATGCTCGTTCCATCCATATTGATAGTGGCGCCCAGGGGTAATACAAAACTTGATACTTCTTCTGAAATTCCGAGGTTCTTCTCAGCACAATCAATTGTTACAGGCAATGTAGCGGCACTTGAACTGGTTGAAAAGGCGAGGACCTGTGCAGGAAGAATCCCTTTTACAAATTTCAAATAAGGAAACCGTGTAAAAAATTTAAGTATCAGCGGGTATGTAATAAAAACCATAACGGCAAGTCCCAGCACAACATTCAGGCTGTAAACCCCAAGCGCTTTCATTAATTGAAGATCAATATTCAGGCTGGCCAGCAAGGCGAATACACCAACCGGAGCAAACCGCATGATCATGTCAACAATCTTCAGAATTACTTCATTGGCCCCGTCAAAAAAAGATTTAACCGGCTTCACCTTGTCCGGTTTGGCAATAATCATGGCAATGCCAAATAAAATGGCGAAGAAGATTACCTGAAGCATATTGGTGTTGTTTGTCATCGAACCAAAAATGTTATCGGGTACGATGTCCACCAGGATCTGTAACGGGCCGTCTTCTTTTACATCGTGGGCTGATGTAATGCGCATATCCATATCGGAGGCATAAGCCTGGCTTAACTCTTCCCGTTTTTCTGCTGAAAGAAATTTACCGGGTTCAATCACATTAACGAGCAATAATCCTATGGTAACAGCTAATACCGTTGTGGCGAGATAAAGAGCAATGGTTCTTCCACCAATGCGTGAAAGCCTGGAGACATCCGATAGATTAGAAATGCCGTCAATTAATGAAAAAATAATAAGAGGTATGGCTATTAACTTGAGTGCATTGATAAAAATTGTCCCCCAGGGTTTAATCCAGGCCGTTGTAAATTCGATAAGACCGAGACTTTCTGCACTGAGGCCCCAGATCATACCCAGGGCCATGCCGATCAAAATTTTGCCATACAAGGGTATCTTCTTCATTGCTTAAAAATAGAAGTATTTGGAAAAGTTACCCCCATTGAATTTTATAAGTGGTTAAGCCTAATGCGATTCGTCAGTGGAGAACCTGATTATTGTAGTATTAATTATCACCCAAGGGCATTATATTTTCAACTATGACATCTCCTGAAGTTTTAGGGATTTCCAATAAAAAGGGATTAACAGACCAGGAAGTATTGGATTCCCGCAACCGGCATGGAGAAAATAAACTTGAATATGAACGCAGCAGCGGGTTTTTACTCGCCATCAAAGACCTGTTCAAGGAACCTATGTTCTTGCTCCTGCTTGCTGCGTCAACCATTTACTTCCTTATTGGAGATGTGGGTGATGGAATTTTCATGATCGTTGCCATTGTTCTGGTGGCCACGATCTCCCTCTACCAGGAATCGCGCAGCCGCAATGCACTGGCTTCACTCAAAACATTAACACAGCCGAAATGTAAAGTGATCCGGAACGGAGCTGTTACCGAAATACCGAGTGTAGAAATTGTAATGAACGATCTGATGATGGTGGAGGAGGGCGGATTTATACCTGCCGATGGCATTATCATTCAGTCTAATGACTTCTTCGTGAATGAATCCATGCTTACGGGCGAATCTGTGCCGGTTGCCCGTGATGTTTCGTTCGCCAATAATAAAGTTTATCAGGGTACAACCGTTACGGGAGGACTTGCCATATGCGAAGTAGTGGCTATTGGAAATAAAACAGCCTTAGGTATGATCGGAAAGAGCCTGGAAACCATTGAAGAGGAACCTTCACCCCTGCAAATTCAAATCCGGAACTTCGTAAAAAAAATGGCCTTTGCAGGAGCTGCTGTTTTTATCATTGTATGGGCTATCAACTTCTTTCGTTCACAAGACATCTTTGATAGTCTGCTGAAAGCATTAACCCTGGCTATGAGTATTCTTCCGGAAGAAATACCCGTTGCCTTCACAACGTTCATGGCACTGGGTGCCTGGAGGATGATGAAGATGGGGGTGATTGTTAAACAAACAAAAACAGTAGAAACGTTAGGAAGCGCCACCGTGATCTGTACGGATAAGACCGGTACCATAACGGAGAACCGAATGACCCTGTCTAAATTGTTTGTTTTGAAATCTGGGCAAATCAAAGATATAACCGATAAGCCTGACGAAGATGAGCGGGAAATCGTGCGACTTGGAATGTGGTCAAGTGAACCAATTCCCTTCGATCCGATGGAAGTTGCCCTTCATGATGTTTATGGCAAAATGCACGACATCGATTTGCGTCCGGATTTCAGGATGATTCACGAGTATCCGCTCAGCGGAAAACCACCGATGATGACGCACATTTTTGAAAATCAGGAAGGTGAACGAATCATGGCAGCCAAGGGAGCACCAGAAGCGTTACTGCCTGTTTCGGATCTTAGCTTCGAGGAGAAGCAATTGATTTTAGATGCATCCAGATCGTTGTCGTTGGAAGGGTATCGGGTACTCGCAGTAGGTCAGACTCATTTTGCAGGAATGAATTTTCCGGCAACTCAGCAGGAGTTCAAATTTAAATTGAAGGGGTTGTTGGCATTCTATGATCCTCCTAAAAAGAATATCAAAGGTGTATTCGATGCGTTTTACCGGGCAGGTATTGATGTTAAAATACTTACAGGAGATAATGCAGAAACCACAACAACGATTGCCCGCCAGGTAGGATTCAAATACACAGATAAAAGTCTTTCCGGTGATGAATTGCTGGCCATGAGCGAGTCTGAGCTTAAAGAAAAAGTGATGGACACCCACATTTTCACAAGGATGTTTCCGGAAGCAAAACTTCGCATTCTCAATGCACTGAAAGCGGACGGCCAGGTGGTGGCCATGACAGGTGATGGTGTTAACGATGGACCTGCACTGAAAGCAGCGCACATTGGTATTGCCATGGGCAAAAAGGGAACTGAAATCGCAAAACAGGCTTCGTCTCTGATACTTTCTGATGACGACCTCTCCCGGATGGTAGACGCGATAGCCATGGGAAGAAAAATTTATACTAACCTTAAAAAGGCTATTCAATACATCATCTCCATTCACATCCCGATTATCCTGACTGTATTTCTTCCGTTGGTACTTGGCTGGATCTACCCAAACATTTTCTCACCGGTGCACATCATCTTCCTTGAGTTAATTATGGGGCCTACCTGTTCCATCATCTACGAAAATGAACCCATGGAGAAAAACACGATGATTCAGAAGCCAAGGCCTTTTGCAACAACCTTTTTTAATTGGGAAGAATTGAATACCAGCATTATCCAGGGATTAGTCATTACATTGGGTGTCTTGCTTACCTACCGTTTTGCGGTAAACGAAGGTCTTAATGAAGCCGTTACCCGCACGATGGTTTTTGTTTCCTTAGTGTCCGCAAATATTTTTCTTACGCTGGTTAACCGCTCCTTCTACTATTCAGTTTTGACAACGATTACGTACCGAAATAACCTGGTGCCACTAATCATTTTCATAACGCTTGTGCTGTCAGCGATGATTTTATTTATTAATCCACTAACGATGTTTTTCAGATTTGAAACACCCGGGCTGTACCATCTAGCGATGAGCATGGGCACAGGCTTTATCTCCGTAATCTGGTTTGAGTTGGTTAAGTGGAAAAAAAGAAGAGCAAGTTCAGACTCAGATTTGTGATACTTTGCTTCGCAACAGAAAGTCAGCCAGCACCAGGGCAGCCATGGCTTCCACAATCGGAACAGCCCGCGGAACAACACACGGATCGTGACGACCTTTACCCGATACCGTTACTGCTTCACCTTTTTTATCGACACTTTGCTGGTCTTGCATGATCGTAGCAACAGGCTTGAAGGCTACATTAAAATAGATGTCCTCACCGTTGCTTATGCCACCCTGAATGCCACCCGAATAATTGGTTTTTGTTCGGATGCGGTCCCCGGATTTAATGAACTCATCATTGTGTTGCGAGCCGGTTAATTTAATGCCCTCAAAACCGCTGCCGTATTCAAATCCCTTTACGGCATTAATACTTAACATTGCTTTGCCAAGTTCAGCGTGCAGTTTATCAAACACAGGTTCACCCAACCCGGGTGGAGTGTTTCTTATAACGCAGGTTACCATCCCTCCAATCGTATCGCGATTCAAACGGATTTCATCTATTCGTTGGATCATTTTTTCGGCTGTGGCCGGATCAGGGCAGCGAACAATAGTGTCTTCGGTTTTGGTCAGATCCAATAACGTATAATGCGGAGCCCGTATATCACCAACTGCCGATACAAATGCATGGATTTCAATTTCGTATTTCCTCAACAACAATTTGGCTATTGCACCCGCTGCTACGCGAGCGGCAGTTTCACGGGCAGAACTTCTTCCTCCGCCCCGGTAATCACGTACTCCATATTTGGCCTCATAGGTATAATCGGCATGCGAAGGGCGAAAGGTGCTTTCCAGGTGGCTGTAGTCTTTACTGCGTTGGTCAGCGTTTTCAATAACTAAGGCTATTGGGGCTCCTGTTGTTATTCCTTCAAAAACCCCACTCAATATTTTGAATGTATCGCTTTCCTTTCGCTGCGTAGTAATTTTAGATTGGCCGGGTTTTCTGCGGTTCAATTCAGACTGAATGAAATTCTCATCTACTTCAAGTCCGGCCGGACAACCGTCAATGACTACACCGATCGCAGGCCCATGTGATTCGCCAAACGTGGTAATTCGAAAAAGGCTTCCCAGACTATTCATTCAGATTTCAGATTAGAAAAGTAATTCGTAAATCATTTGATAAACATTGATATACGAATGTTATGCCTCTAGTTATTTTTTAAACACAAGATAAACGGATCCGGCCAGCATTACCAGTACAAGGATGTTCACCGAATATTTTAACCACCGATTATCCGCGTCTGCCCGTAGGGTGTTATCAGTTGATGCAATTTGATCGTAAAATAAACCCGGATCTGCAGATTCGATGACTTCGTTTTTAAGACTTTCCCCAGTGACCACAACAACCGACTTCGCTTTCAAGGTATCGTATTTCTTTTTAGACGGATTGAAAAAGACCCATTGTAACTCATCGGCCAGTTTAAATTTACCGGGTTCTTTGGGTATTATAAAATAACTGAATGTTTTTGAGCCGACAACCCGGTTACCCTGACGGTTAATATTCTGGCGCACATTCGGCTCATAAAAATCAAAGTTTGCCGTGTTCCTGGCGATGGGTTTACTGATGGAAGAAATATTTCCTTCGCCTACAATTGAAAAATCATATGAGAAACTCTTTCCTGTCTGCAAAGCCGTTGAACTGATTCGCTCGTCCAGACGATAATCGCCCACCGCTACTTGTTTGCTTAGCGGGTGGGGAGGGAGTTCTTTAACCTTTATCGTTTTAGGCTTTGAATAGAATGTTTTAAAATCTTCCTGCCGGTTCTGTCCGAAGAAAGATGGATTTTTAGCCACCTTGTACTTGATCATCTCAAGCGACACCGAAGGAAAAACAACAGGCTCGGCATTCAACGGGTAGAAGGTAGCCTGGTAAATCTTGTAACGAGTGTACATCTTTCCCTGTATGGAAATTCGTTCCCCCTCAATATTTTCGATATTGAAGTTCTCTTCCCAGCAGTTAGCCGGTTTAATCTTCTTCAGAATTTCCGTTACCTGTTTACTAAGCTGGTACCAGTACAAAGGGGCTTTATTCTCTTCAGCCACATAAAAGCCCAGGACGGTATTGAACCCCTCTCCAACATAGACCTCATCCTTATTGGTAGAAACAGCCAGGAAAGCATCTTCCTTAATGTCGATGTATTCGGTAGGTGCACTGCCAAAAGAATCATCGCGTTCAAAATAACTTCGGAACGGGTCGCGTTGCCGGGTCTGAATGGGCGGCCCCACTGTAACTTTTTTGCCTGCGGATGAAATTACCTGTTCATTGATTTTCATTTTAAAGGCAGGAATGACAATGGTTCCCTGCCTTTGGGGAAAGTAATTCATGGTAACACTCTGAGAGGAAGAAATCTGCCCGTTGATAATGTTGGTTTGAGAGGAGGTTGACTGTCCGCCCTTTGAAAAACCTTCTACATCAGGAAAATTATCGTAACTCTTAAGCCGGTCGTTCTGAACGGTAATGGTGATCGTCCAGGGTTGATTTTGTCCGATTTCGTCCGGACCGAGCACAATCTGGATTTGCTGTGCACGAACAGATATGGATAAAAAAACTACCAGTAAAAGTGCAGAAAGAATATTTACCGCAAAATTCGCCCTCAGACTCAATCTCTGTACCAAAAACATCGTTATAAAATTAAAAATGTTCTTTCAGTTGATTAAATGGGTTATTAAATTTATCAACTGAGCGCAATAACAAATTTTTTAACCGTACTTCCATTTCTTGTTATGCTAAACTACGTAAAGAAAATTCTCACAAAGGTAAGCTTTGATGCCCGACTGTTCGAAAAGGAGCTCAGAAAGGCCATTAAAGCGTTGATTGGCGAGGATCTCCGGGAGCTCAAACAATGGTGCTATGCCACGTTTGGGAGTCAACACGAAGCGATTTTAAACCGTTGCTTCGTAGCTGTTTAGAAAGTATGTAAAACCAAGCCCCCTGAAACGGGGGCTTTATTTTAATATTGGCCTATTGAAAATTTTTACTGTCGTTAGACAACTACCAACCGAAGCACTGATCTGGACATTGGCCCTTCTTGGACTTGCCTGGTTTCAACCGCTTAACGATGCCCATTTTACAATTTGCCCCTTGGCCCTGGCCGGTTTTGATTTTTGCCCGGGATGTGGGCTGGGCCGGTCAATTTCCTATTTGTTTCATGGGCAATTCAGCCAGTCCATTCAAACCCATCCGCTTGGATTGGTAGCCGTATTCATTTTAGTACACCGAATAATAACCCTCACTTTAACCCACATTAAACATTATGGCCAAAGTACTTGAAGTATTACCGGAATTAACCGGTGAAGAGATGGTATACATTCAAAACATGATGAACGAATGGACCGATGATAAAGCCCGAAGTTTTGCCAACGTGTACCGTGCACGCAGAAAGGATCCTCAAGTCATACTGGTTACCGCTTTACTGGGCTTCATCATAGTGGCCGGTGTACACCGGTTTATGCTTGGTCAAATTGGTATGGGGTTGCTTTACCTGTTTACTGCCGGCTTGTGTTTTATCGGCACCATTATCGATCTGGTTAATTATCAAAGGCTGGCATTCGAATTCAACCAACAGGTTGCGAATGAGGTGGCAGTATTGATCAAATAAAGACGCCTGGTTAAAAGCCTGTTGAATTTTAAGGCTCGAAGAAAGCAACTGAACCACCAACCCACGTTTTGTTCTTATTGAACTTAACACCAATCATCTCTCCGCGGCTCAGGCGGGCGAGATTGGTAACCAGGGTTGGTTTTGGCTGATCTTTTTCCCAGATGAATAGCAACCGGATTTCGGTTTTCACCAAGCCATCGGGTGCATGAATAACCGGTTCATAGTGCACTTTTCGTTGCAATAAAAAATTCTCGTATTGATTAGCGGGTATCTGTTTCAGATCATCCGGTGTTACATGGAATTTGATACCGGTTCCTGAAAAAGAAAACAAAGGTTTCAAAACGTAATTTTGAAGGTCATCTGGAAATGAAGTGAATTCACTGAGGAATTTACATTCGGGTACGTATTCACTTTTTATAAAAGGCATGGTGAATTTGCTGATGCGGAAAAACCAGTTGGGGTGACCAGCCCATTCCACATCGACCTCTTCAGTCAGGTTGAAATCCAATTTTAAATCGGTTCGTGTTAACAATTCATCAAAAATCACCCGGTTATAAATTCGTTTAACCTGGATTTTCCTGCCGTCTTTTTGGTAATATAACTTTCTGCCTTCGCGTTTTACATCACCGATATGCACGGGCTCAATTCCGGTATAAGCACGTGTTACTATAAAATCGATGGCTGTATTTTGATTCAACGGATCGATTTCAAGCAAGATCACTTCATTCGGATCATGACCGTTCAACAGAATGCGCTTCACCAGTTGCTGATATTCTTCGCTGGATAGGCCGAAATGCGAGTGCATGTGCGCGGGTATTGGGAAGTGCTCGCGGAACCGGTTTGATAAAAAATCCTGCCAGCCGAATAAGGAGGGAAATCCCTGCATTTCGATCAGGCGGGGCTGTAATTCACTGTGCTCATCCTTAACAACGGCATAATCAAGTGCAAGAAATAGGGTATGGTCGTCTTCATTCTGAACTCGTAATATCGGAGGAATAGAACGTTCGGTAATGAATTTGAAATCATCGCGAATCAGAAATTGAATTATGCTGTCGGATGCCTGAATTAATTTCTTTTTGAAATCGTGGTCAACAAATATGGGAGTTTCGGCCACTCTGAATTTTACCGGGCAATGGTAATAGTTATCGAGTGCCCGGATAAATTGATTGTACCGCTCTTCGGTAAAATAGTTGTTATAAGCCTGCCGAACTGAAGGAATCATAAAACCACATCGGTAAGTTGGGCGCGCAGGCCCATCATCAGAAAACGCGGAACTACAGCATGGTAGGTGGCCATTATTTTATCGGGATCATTGAGGTGATCGAGCATGTCCCAATATTTTTTCTCGCCATGTTTTTCAATAACGAGTTCCTTTTTATCCTCACGCAAGAGGTACATGCGCATGCCTGGTGCATCGGCTTCGGGGTGAAATTGTGTTCCGATAAACGCATCGTCAAAACGAATGGCCATGACCGCCCGTTCGAGGTCAATATGGGGCCTGAATTTCTCAATGCATAAAAGTGCCCCTCCGCGTTCTTTTATTTTTTCAAGATTGGGTTCCGTGATCTGATAGTCGCGTGAATCTACCGCCCACATCGGGTCATTTAAACTTCTGAACAAGGGCTCATGCATGCCCTCATCTGTTTTATGTACCGGCATTACACCGAAGGATGTGCTTTTTCGTTTCGATACATTGCCGTATCCATAGTAGCGACAATAGATCTGAAACGAATGACAGATTAATAAGACATGCTTTTTTCTTTCAGGGTACCGTTCGTTATGATCGTGAATGGCATCCATCAAGGCAAAGTATTTCTGCTCCCAGATTGATCCTTCGCTTTCCAGGGGATTACCAGGACCTCCGGAGCTGATATAGATATCGTAATCAAGCCCGGGCACATCGTAATGTTGCCGTACATCGTAAATGTTAAAGTGTACGGGAAGATGTGAATCAGCGGTAAATTCTTCGATCAACTGTTGAATTCCCCTCATTCCTTCATTAGGAACGCCTTCATACAAATCAAGAACCGCTATGCGTATGGTGTCGATCGAATTCAACTTAGTACTTTGATGCAAAGATAATCAACAGTTCGCTACTGTTTCGGCAACAATGTAGTCTACTACCTTCTCCAGGCTTCCAGTATTCTGATAAATGGCCAATTGCCGGTCGGCACCGGTTCCTTGTTCCAGCATTTTGTAAACGTAGCTGATGGCTTCACGGCTTCCAAGTTCATCAACCACATCATCGATAAACTCAAGCAGTTCACGTATCAGTGCCCGGGTTTCAACTTCTTCCTGTTTGCCAAAATCGATCAACTTACCATCAATTCCATACCGGCAGGCTCTCCATTTGTTTTCGTTAATCAGGGCACGGGTATATATAATGAAGCTCATGTTCTGCTTGCGCAGTTTGTATAATTTCACAACCAGGGCCTGAAACAATGCCGTAATGGCAAGGGTTTCTTCCACCCGCATGGGTACATCACAGATACGAAATTCAATGGTATCGAAAAACGGATGAACACGGATATCCCACCAGATTTTCTTGGCGTTATCAATGCACCCGGTTTTAATCAACAGGTTTACATAATTTTTGAAATCATCCCAGTCATTGAAATAATCCGGTAAACCGGTTCGTGGAAATTTATCAAACACTTTAGTGCGGAAAGATTTGAAACCGGTGTTGCGTCCTTCCCAAAAAGGACTGTTGCATGATAGCGCATACACATGGGGAAGAAAATACCGGATGGTATTCACAATGTGGATGGCCATATTTTTATCCGACAGGCCAACATGTACGTGCAATCCGAAGATCAGGTTTGAACGTGCCGCTTCCTGCATTTCGTTTACAATGGCATCGTAACGCGGATTCGGAGTGATCAATTGTTTCGACCAATGCGAAAACGGATGTGTGCCCGAAGCACCAATGCGTAAACCCAGGCTTTGCGCTATTTCACAAACCCCTTTTCTCAGCTTGCGTATATCACGGTCGGCTTCCTGGATATTCTGACAAATGCCGGTACCCACCTCTACAACAGCCTGGTGCATCTCTGCTTTAACCTGGTCGTTCAGAGCTTGCTGAGCGATCTCCACTATTTTCTGATCATGTGAGGTAAGTTCACGTGTTTCCGGGTGAACCACCATGTATTCTTCTTCAATACCCAGTGTAAATTTTTCCATAAAGTACAGCCTTAACGGATCGAAGGACTTTGGAAATTATTTTTTCGTTGATTTTGATTTGGCAGAAGTGGTTTTAGTTGCTGGTTTTTCTGATTTCAGGAAGGCAGCAACAGAATTATTGACGTAGGATCCCCACGATAAGTTATCACCTCCTGCCTTTTGCTGCTGGGCACGTTCAACGGCATACCGGGCCGCATGCTCTACTACCCATTCAAAATTTTCCTGGCCAACCGAATGAACATCGGCATCGGGTGCAGGGTTGCAAAAGTCAATGGCATAAGGTATGCCGTTGCGAACTGCCATTTCTACGGTATTGAAATCATAACCCAGCGCATGATTCAGTTTCAATACATAGTCATGAACTTGTTTCACCAGTTTATCCGATGCCGGCTTACCACTGATGACGTAGCGCAGATGATGAGGGTTGCGTGGTTCATATTGCATAACCCTCACGTATTTTCTGCCAATGCAGTAACATCGGAAATATTCTTCAAAGATGATCTCTTCCTGCAGCATCATTACCAGTTGCCCGGTTTCCTTGTAGGCGTTAAAGAATTCATCCATGTTGCTGAGTTTGTAAACGCTCTTCCATCCTCCTCCCGAATGGGGCTTCATGTAAGCGGGCCATCCGATGTATTCAAAAATCTTTTCCCACGACAACGGAAATTTCAGGTTGCTGAATGAGGCTTCACCGGTATCGGTGGGACGATCATGCGATGGAAGTAAAACGGTTTTAGGCACCGGTACTCCAAGCTTAACGGCCAGGGCATTATTAAAAAACTTCTCGTCAGCACTCCACCAGAATGGATTGTTGATCACAGCCGCACCACCAATGGCGGCATTTTTAAGGTAAGCCCGGTAAAATGGAACGTCCTGGGAGATGCGGTCAATGATGACTGCATAATCCGAAGGTTCTCCTTGCTCTACTTTATCGATGGATACCGGCTCAGCCACGATATCCTTATGCCCCATTTTGTTGATTCGTTCAACAAATGCTTCGGGAAAGGAGCGTTCCATGCCATGTAAGATGCCTATCTTTTTCATAGTTCGGTCTTTTGAATTTGATTTCTGATTTCGATTAAGGTCTTTTGAAATTTATCCGTTTCGGTAAGATGAGGGTTGTGTGCTGATTGCGTAAACCAATATAGTTTTTTTTCCGGGCAATTTAGCTTTTGATAATAGGATTCTGCCAGGCTAAAATGGGTTTGATGGTCGCGGCTTCCAATAAATAAGTACACCGGGCAATTCAGTTGAGCGTGCTGGGTTACAAAATCTGTTTTGGATGCTTCATTGAATAGCGACAGCCAGGTTACCGACCATGATCTAACCCGGGTTTCGGAAGGTGAAGGGTTATTCATTAATAATTTATTCAGCCATTTCCGGTGGATGTATAATTGCCCGGCATTGGCAAACGGAATCTGAACCGTTTTTAATTCACGAAGGCATTCTTCGTTCTTCTGTTCTTCGGCTTTCTTGAATAATTCGTTCAGTGAAATTCGCTCACTTTCTTCCTGGTGAATCATTGGGCTCATGGTAATACAAGCCAGTAGGCGATCGGGTTTTTCTTCAGCTATGCGCAGTGCGAGGTAACCACCCCATGAATGCCCCACAAGATAGACTCCTTTTTTTGCAAACCGATTACACAGGTAGTCGATTACCTCAATGGCATCCTGAACAAACCTGGAAACGGTTAATGGTTTTGGTGATGGATTCAGCGTTGCTGTCTTTCCGCTTTCGCGCTGATCCCAAAACACGACCGTAAAATGCTTGATAAGTTCACCGGTAAACCGGTCGGCATACGACATCGCTGAATTGCCTGGGCCTCCATGAAGAAAAAGCAGAACGGGGTTCCGGCTGTCTTGCCCTTGGTAGGAAATCCATTGTTTTATTCCTCCGATGGAGATGGCTTCTTTGCCCACAATCGGATCAGCCCATACCTGCAGGCTGACTAAAAGACAAAGAACACCGGTACGGATCATATTTACCGGATCAGTGACAAATAATGAGGAAACATTTCGCGCCAGGCAGGCCAGTCATGAGGCCGCTCATGGCGGATATCCAGCCAGTGATTGATTCCTTTTCTTCGGAGAATTTCTGCCATTTGTTCATTCGCGTTCCAACACATATCGTGTGTTCCTGTTCCCAGGATCACCAGCATATCGTAAAAATATTCACTGTGGGCATTCGGTATAAAATCAGGGGGATTGTTGAAATAGACGTTATCATCATAATGCCCATCAAGCTGATCTCTGATGTCAAAGGCGGCTCCCATGTTAAAAACATACTTCACTACTTCCGGATGGCGGAATGCAAAATTGGTAGCATGATATCCGCCAAAACTGCATCCGGCTGTTGCTACCCGCATCACCCCGGTTTCATGTTGCATAAAGGGAACCAGTTCTTCAAACAAAAACCGGTCATACCA
>JALOMY010000158.1 GCA_025455225.1 Cyclobacteriaceae bacterium
TTTGTGTTTTTCAATCATAGCCGGTGCAAATTCTTCCAGGTATTTCACAACCTGATCGAGAGATTCTGCAAAGTACTGAATGCTGTACGAAACGGTGCCATCTTCGTTATCGTGCAACACCTTGTACATTTTATTGTCAACAAACATACCGGAAGAAAGAACATCGGGAATGTGTTCTGTTTTCATCCAGGTTACCCACTCCAGTTCAACCTCTTTGTCGATGCCGACTGTTACGTTGTAGAGATACATTATGCAAGGTAGTGAATGCTTAAGTTCGTTATAGACGAATTCAGTTATTTTATTAATTCGAAAATCAATTTTCTTGAATGAGCTGTAAGCTTGTTGCTATAAGTAATCTACGGGTTTAGTAAGCGCTCGTTGATATGATTAATGGGCTGGCTCTTCCATTGCCCGTCAGTAAGCGTCATAATTTCAGTGAATCCTATCTTTTGTAATAGTTGAAGTGTTTCAGTAAATCCCCTGATCAACTGATCCGGATGATGGGCATCAGAATTTAATACAATTGGGATTTTCTTTTTATAAATGTATTCCAAAGCCCAATACCCGGGATAGGGTTCTTTTGTTTTCCCTTGATAAGTGCCTCGGGTATTTACCTCTATGATTGTGTTATGCTGGGCGATTAAATCAAGGGTCTTTCGCAGTTCATGTTGATACCAGGAATCATGCTCATCAAAAAGTGAATTACCAAAATTCTGGATTTTGATTTTGTCAAGGTGTCCTATTATGTCCGGTGTATCTGATTTTACCATCTCTCGGGTTATTTCATAATACCGGGTAACAGCCTCTTTAATGTTTCCAGAGAAAATGATTTTCAAACCCTCGAGGAACACAGAATGACTGCCATCAATTTCCCAGTGTTTGCCTGATTGGAATTGTTCAACAAAATGAATTGATCCAATTGTATAATCCAGTTTATGCTTGAATTGTGCAGGTCCGGTGATTTGAGGTATAAAATCAACTTCCAGCCCTTTGTAAATTTCCATGGAGTGGAATCTTCCTTTCATAACTTCTATTTCATCCAAATAGGAATCGAGTTGATCCGAATTCATACACCAATCACATGGAAAAGGCAGGGGTGCGTGTGAAGAAATACCGAGGGTTGTCAATTTCAATTCGACCGCTTTAATGACAATAGACTGAATATCGCTTTTGCCGTCACAATAATGGGTATGTGTATGATAGTTAGAGAACATAGTATCTGAAGACTCAATTATTTAATTTGTTGGTGATTTTTATTAAAAAATAACTTAATCATCGCATAAAAGTTACAACCTTTTAGAGTTGTTAGTAACTTACTGAAATGAAAGGTATATATCTTATTTTAATCTCTGTCCTGCTTTTTCTGCTTCCCGAGATTTCATTATGTCAAAATGCCAAAACAGAAAATCTTTTCATTATCACACTTGATGGCTTTCGTTGGCAGGAACTATACAGGGGAGCGGATTCAACGCTTTTGATGACTAAGGAGTATACTCCGAATCCGGAGGAACTTAAACAGAAGTATTGGGCGAACACTGCAGAACAACGAAGAAAATTATTGCTTCCTTTTTTTTGGAGTGAACTCGTATTAAAAGGTCAGCTTTACGGTAACCGCATATATGGCAATAAGGTGAATTGCTCTAATCAGATGTGGTTCTCCTATCCAGGGTATAATGAAATACTAAGCGGTTATGCTGATGATGATCGTATAACCAGTAACGACAAAATCAATAACCCTAATATTACGGTACTTGAATTTTTGAATCAGAAACCGAATTTCAAAGGTAAAATAGCTGCCTTTGGTTCATGGGATGTATTCCCCTTTATAATCAACCGGGATCGTAGCGGCTTGCCGGTAAATGCCGGGTTCGAAGTGGCTTCTGGAAGTAAACTTTCAGAGCGAGAGAAGTTTTTAAATGAGTTACAAAGCCAGGTACCCAGTCCATGGAGTAGTGTTCGGCTGGATGCCTTTACACATCATTACGCGATGGAATATGTTAAAAAGTATAAGCCAAGGATAGTTTATATTGCGTATGGTGAAACAGACGATTTTGCTCATGAAGGTCATTATGATGCATACTTAAAATCAGCACACCAGACGGATCAATTCATTGCATCGATTTGGAAATATATCCAGTCCACACCGCAGTACAAGGATAAAACCACTTTATTGATTACCACCGATCATGGCCGGGGAACAGTTCCGATTGATACATGGAGAAGTCATGGAAGAGATATTCCTGGAGCGGATGAGATTTGGTATGCTGTTATCGGTCCGGATACAGAACCGAAGGGAGAGATGAAAGTACAGGCTCAGTATTATCAAAATCAGTTGGCAAAGACAGCAGCTGCCTTTCTTCAAATTGACTTTACGAATGAGGGAGCAGGGGCACTTGTACAAAGTATGATGAAAACTCAATAGGGTTGTTCCTGAATGAATGGATAATCTGCAGATCTAATCAGAAACATAGTCTTCCAGGTATTGATAGGTTTCTGTAAGGTGGCCATCCCGAGCGATGGTGGCGCGCTTGATTATGCCATCCGTATCTTTTCCAAAAAGTATGGGAAGAATTTTATCTATTAAGTCTCTTCCAAATTCTTCAGAAGCGCTTCTGGGAAGTTCGCAGGGCAAGTTATCAACGGCCATTACGGTTACATATTTAGGATTGCTGATCGGGGCTTCAACCGAATCATTTTCAGGATTGTAGTCGTAAAGAGGTTCTGGTATGGAGCTCGCCCTTTTCGTACTGGGTATGGATCCTTCGATATCACACGTGATGTCTGCAATGATTTTGATTTTAAAATCCGGTGACAGCATATCTTCGCGGGTGAACAGTACAGGTGCTTTAGGATTCCAGAACGCTCCGGCCATCAGCACATCAGCCACTTTGGTAAAGGAAAGAAATGTTGAATCGTAGCGTTCGGGATGATGATGGAATTCATCCCGGTTAAAGTGCCCGCCATCTCTCCGTACATGATAATCGGCACTGCTTAATTGCACATATACCGGTTCATTAAAAGACTTGGTGAGAAAGTCGTAGACACCCACCTTACGGATTCCGGCAGTGTCCAGGGTCTCCATGGCTCCTTTACCAACCCGACCACCTCCGGTGAGAATGATTTTTACAGGCGGCAACTTGACATTGCGCAGCTCCAGTTTTAAATCATTTACATCAAAATGTTCGTAAGCCCTGCGAAGAGAATAACCGCCAAATCGCTGGGCATAGGTCCATAAACCATTGTAGGCTCCCACAATTCCGGCAAACCGACCAAATGCCACAAGCCGGTTTCCTAATCGATCCTTTAAAGTTTCATAGTCAATCAGGCGGATCTTTTTATCGAGTATTTCCTGGAGCAGTTTTTTATTTCGTGGTTGTTTTTTAATAGTATGTGAAAAAAACAAGTACGTCTTGCCTGCAATCAGATTCTGAACAGGTACTTCTTTGATTCCCATTAGAATATCGCATTGGCTGATGTCATCCGTAACTTCAATGCCATATTCCCGGTACTCATCATCTTTAAAGGCTCTTACTTCGCTACGCTGGCAAATAACCTTAACATTTGGAAAACGCTGACCGATTTCTTCGGTTTGCATGGGGGTGAACGGAACACGTTTATCCGGTGGAATTTTACCCTCCCGAATTATGCCAAGCTTGATGGATTTCATGTACAACAAGTAGAAACCTAAAGGTAATCACCATTTTCAATTAACTTTCAGCAATGCGGCAATACATTTTGTTGGTTATCGGATGGGCTATTTACTTTACGCTTCACAGTGTGCTGGCTGAATCCAGCGTGAAGCTATTCGTTAAGCGGATAATGCCTGCGGGTTTTAAATATTACCGTTTGGTGTATACGATAGTATCCACAGTCGGACTTTTGGTACTGCTGATCATGAACGCCAGCATCGAATCGGATTACCTGATTGAACCCAGTGTGTGGACCCGGTATTTTAGTTTAATGCTTGCAACTATTGGCATATTCATTTTAAAAGCGGCCTTCCGACAATATAGCCTGGGAGGTTTTATGGGACTTAAGGATGATGAACGTGATGGGTTTAAAGCGGGAGGAATTTTACAGCATATCCGTCATCCACTTTATACAGCCACTGTATTGATAGCTTTAGGTTTTTGGCTGTTCATTCCCAATGTTACAACGCTGGTTTCAGTGTTATGTATATTCATCTACCTGGCTGTAGGTATTCCGTTAGAAGAAAGCCGGTTGATTAAGAAATACGGTGAGCAATACCGGGAATACCGAAAGAAAGTACCGGCATTGATTCCACGGTTACGAAAAGGCTAACGTTTCTTTTTCTTTCCTTTTTTGAGCTCTTCATAGTCATCGCGCTCAGCCAGTTTCTTATCCTCCACATTCTTATCCAGGAATTCGTTGAGCTTCTCAATGTTCATGTTTGACTTCAGTTCACCAAACTGATCAATGGAAATTTCAAATCCCTGCAGGTCTTTATGAACCCGGGGTTTTTTGGGTTCCGCTTTTTTCACCGGTTTGGATTTTTTGCTCATGGCTATCCTCCTTTAATTTTAATGTTTTCAAGTGCATACGATATTCGGTTCATTACTTCAGCTTTTCCAATAATTTCCATGATCATCATCAGGTCGGGCCCGCCCCCTACACCTGTTATGGAAAGACGAAGTGCTTGCAGAATTTTACCGATTCCGATTCCAAGCTGCGAAGTCACCTGTTCAAGTATCGCTTTCGCCACCGTTGAATCAAATTGTGAAGATTGCTCAATAGCTTCCCGGTAAGCGGTCAGTACTTTTATTGCATCAGCATTCCATTTCTTAGTTGCTACACTTTCTTCGAATTGAATGGGTGCACGAAAGAAATATATACCATGTTCCCACAGGTGCTGAGGGAAGCTGATGCGTTCTTTCATTATGGAACATATCTTGACTGCTTTATCATGCGAACATGAAATTCCTTCCTTTTGAAGGGAGGCCAGGAGAAATTCAGCAAGTTCAGCGTCCGATTTTGATCGAAGGTATTGTTCGTTAAACCACTGCGCTTTATGGATATCAAACTTAGCGCCTGATTTACTGATCCGTTCCAGGCTGAATAATTTGATAAGTTCTTCCATTGTAAAGATTTCCTGGTCGGTGCCCGGATTCCAGCCGAGTAAAACCAGGAAGTTCAATAATGCTTCGGGCAGATAACCGGATTCCCGGAAACCTTTGGATGATTCCCCGGTTTTTGGATCGGTCCAGTTCAACGGAAAAATCGGGAAGCCCATCCGGTCAGCATCGCGTTTACTGAGTTTCCCGTTGCCATCGGGTTTTAACAGCAGCGGAAGATGGGCAAACTGTGGCATATCCTGCTCCCATCCGAAACTTCTGTAAAGCAAAACATGCAACGGGGCAGAAGGGAGCCATTCTTCACCTCGGATCACATGCGAGATTTTCATGAGGTAATCGTCCACCACATTGGCAAGATGATAGGTTGGCATACCATCCGATTTCATCAAAACTTTATCATCAAGCTGGGAGGAATGTACAACCACCTCTCCCCGGATCAGGTCGTTCAGGTGAACCTCTTCATTGTCGGGAATCTTAAAACGGATGACATAGGGTGTTCCGGAATCGATTAATTTATTGACTTCATCTGGTGGCAGGGTAAGCGAATTACGCATTTGCATTCGGGTGGCTGAACTGTATTGCTGCTGGTCAGACCCTGCCGATTTTTGCTGTTCACGCATGCGTTCCAATTCTCCTTCCGTATCGAAAGCATAGTAGGCATGTCCTGTATCGAGAAGTTGTTGGGCATATTGCTTATAGAGCGGCTTTCGTTCCGACTGCCGGTAAGGCGCGTAGGGTCCACCTTCCACAACACCCTCATCAATTTTGATTCCTGCCCATGCCAACGATTGAATAATGTAATCTTCAGCACCCGGTACATAACGATTTTGATCAGTATCCTCAATACGTAAAATCATTTTGCCCTTTTGCTGACGGGCCAGTAAAAAATTATACAAGGCTGTTCTTACACCACCTATGTGTAAAGCCCCCGTAGGACTGGGCGCAAACCGTACACGAACTTCTTTCATGGCGTAAAGTTAATTGTTCCATTAGATTATCTTTGCACGTTTTAGAGCCAACCACCATGAGTGAGGAAAAGAGTTTAAATTTTATCGAAGAGATTATAGAAAACGACTTAAAGTCGGGCAAGCACAGTACCATCATCACGCGCTTTCCTCCGGAGCCGAACGGCTACCTGCATATTGGCCATGCAAAAAGCATTTGCCTGAACTTTGGCCTGGCGATCAAATATGGAGGATATACCAACCTTCGCTTTGATGATACCAATCCGGTAACGGAAGAAACGGAGTATGTAGAAAGCATTAAACCAACCTTCGCTTTGATGATACCAATCCGGTAACGGAAGAAACGGAGTATGTAGAAAGCATTAAGCATGATATACAGTGGTTAGGATTTGCATGGAAGAATGAACTCTATGCTTCCGATTACTTTGAAGAATTGTATGGATTTGCTGTTAAACTGATCAAAAAAGGATTGGCTTATGTTGACGACAGTACCAGTGAAGAAATTGCCAAACAAAAAGGTACCCCCACCCAGCCAGGTATAAATAGCCCATATCGGGAGCGAAGCATGGACGAAAATCTGAAGTTGTTTTCAGAAATGCGGGCAGGAAACTATAAAGATGGAGAGAAGGTGCTTCGGGCCAAGATTGACATGGCACATCCCAATATGCACATGCGCGACCCGATCATCTACCGCATCAAGCATGCCCATCATCATCGAACCGGGGATGCCTGGTGTATTTATCCGATGTATGATTTTGCCCATGGCCAGAGTGATGCCATAGAAAAAGTAACACACAGCATTTGTACGCTGGAGTTTGTCCCTCATCGTGCCTTGTATGATTGGTTGATTGAGCAACTTGAAATTTACCCATCGCGTCAGTATGAATTTGCCCGGTTGAATATGACCTATACGGTGATGAGCAAGCGTAAACTTCTGCAGCTTGTTAATGAAGGTCACGTACAAGGCTGGGATGATCCCCGAATGCCCACATTGAGCGGAATGCGGAGAAGGGGATATTCACCGGAAAGCATCCGGGATTTCTGCGATCGGATTGGTATTGCTAAACGCGATAATCTGATTGATGTTGGTTTGCTTGAATTTTGTGTGCGTGAGCATCTTAATAAAGTTGCGCTGCGAAAAATGGTGGTGTTTGATCCGGTGAAAGTAGTGATTACCAACTACCCGGAAGGAAAAGTGGAAATGGTTGAAACAGAGAATAATCCGGAGGATGATTCAGCAGGAAAACGGGAAATGCCTTTCTGCCGTGAAATTTACATTGAACGCGAAGATTTCATGGAAAGCCCTCCTAAAAAATATTTCCGGTTGGCGCCCGGTCAAATGGTGCGTCTTAAAAGTGCATACATAATTAAGTGTGATGGAATCGTAAAAGGTGAAGCCGGCCACATTGCCGAATTGCATTGCTCCTATATCCCGGAAAGCCGAAGTGGTTCAGATACTTCAGGCATTAATGTAAAAGGCACTTTGCATTGGGTGAGTGCGCAACACGCTGTTCCCGTTGAAGTGCGGCTGTACGACCGACTGTTCAAGGTAGAGGATGTTGCCGATGCTGAAGGCGATTTCAAAGACTACCTCAACCCGGATTCATTGCAGGTGTTGCCGAATGTATATGCTGAACCTTCACTTAAGAAAGCTGCTTCAACCGAGCGCTTTCAGTTTTTACGCAAAGGATACTTCATTCTCGATCCTGACACAACATCCGGCAAGCTTGTGTTTAACCGCACAGTTACCTTGCGCGATACGTGGGCAAAGCAGTGAACTAACAGCTTGCCTGGAAGAAGGCAGAAAGGTGAAAGCTATTGGAAGAATTATTTCTTTGCCAACTCCTGCTGCTTTCTACTTACTTAACTGCAATACACGAAATCTCCACGTTCACGTCTTTAGGCAATCGACTTACTTCAACAGTCTCACGGGCTGGCGGTGAGGATGCAAAGTATTGGCCGTAAATTTCATTAACAACCGGAAAGTTATTCATGTCTTTTAGAAAGATGGAGCATTTAACCACATGGGAAAAGTTCATTCCTGCGGCTTTCAAAACGGCTTCCAGGTTTTTCATTACCTGACGGGTTTCATCCGGAATATTACCGGTAACAAGATCTCCCGTTATGCGGTCGATGGCAATTTGCCCGCTTACGAAAAGCATGTTGCCTGATTGAATAGCTTGACTATACGGTCCGATGGGTTCTGGAGCATATTCCGAATAAACTACACTTTTTGACATAGCAATTGGATTAAGAATTATCTTAGCAGATGATCAAAAATAGAAACTATTCCATCATTTCCGCATGAAGATTCTGGTAATTGGAGAACCACAAAATCTGGAAGAGTGTAAAGACAAGTTTGGTAATCTTCATGAATACCTGGTTGACGATCAGCAGGAGACAGGTGTCAGGATGAGCAGTTGCGATGTGGTGTTTGATTTTTCCATTGAAGAAGATCCGTTCAGAATAGAAACATATGCCGATTTGGAAGGTGCAATTGTTTTTTTGAATACCGCCAAGACTTCACTTCTGGATCTTTCCGTTCTTGTAAATCACAAGGTATCCGCGACCTTAATTGGGTTCAATGGAATTCCAACGTTTCTGAATCGTGATGTGATGGAAGTTGCCGTTCTCAACAGTAGCCATGAAGCAGTGTTGAAGCGAATCTGTCAGGAGCTGAATACTAAATATCAGTTGGTAGAAGACAGGGTAGGATTGGTAACACCCCGGGTCATTTGTATGATCATTAACGAAGCTTATTATACGGTGCAGGAGGGAACGGCAACACGCGATGATATTGATAGGGCCATGAAATTAGGCACCAACTATCCGTTTGGGCCATTCGAATGGTGTCAGCGTATCGGCATTAACCACGTATATGAAGTACTGGAAGCGGTATATGAAGATACCCGTGATGAGCGCTATAAAATCTGTCCCCTACTCAAGAAAGAGTATCTTTTACAAACGTGAATATGATCTTTTCAGGAAATAGAGAACTGCTGCGTTTCCATTTCGTAATAGGTAAATATGATTAGTAACCCTTTCGGTCAGAGCTCTTGTTAAGATCTTCTATCCGGTTCGTGAAATAGCCTTGCTCTCCGTGCGAAAATATTGATGTCTTACTTAAACGTAATCACAACGTCATTGGAATATTCAGAGTAATAATAGTTAGTAAATGACCGAACCTTATATCCGTAGGTGGTGCCGTATTCTGTTATGGGCGGATAGTCGTTGTAAATTGTAGTGTTTGCGCCTACGGATTGGATAATGACATACATACCTGTTCCGATCCTTCTTGCAATCTTAAACCCTGTTTCATTATTGGAGTTGTCTTTCCATTGTAATTGTACAAAGCGCACACCGCCCTCGGTCTTAGTAATTGCGGTCAATTCTGAAGGTGCAACTGGCGGTCTTTCTTCGTCTTCAATTTGCCAGTAACATCCAGCTAGCAAAATAATGGCAAGGCAAACCATCACTTTCCTTTTCATGGTATAAGCAGTTGAATCAACTGGAGTGAATGTAGGGCCTTTGAGCAACTTACGCCATAATGATTATCATCAAAGGCAAAGAACTAAGTCTTTGGTTTAAATGTGCGATTGGGGTTTTGCCGAAGTTGTTGTCGGCAACAGAAACTTATTCCACAGTTACCGACTTCGCCAAATTCCGGGGCTGGTCAACGTTGCACCCACGCATAACCGCAATGTGATAAGAGAGAAGTTGGAGTGGAATCACAGAAACCATGGGCATTAGCGCCTCATGCACAGCAGGGACCTCAATGGTGAACTCAGCCATTTGCGGTATCAAATTATCACCTTCAGTAACAACCGCAATCACCCGTCCTTTCCGTGCTTTTACTTCCTGGATGTTGGAAACGATCTTTTCGTAGGAGCTGTCGCTGGTTGCAATAAATGCTACCGGCATTTCTTCATCGATCAGGGCGATGGGGCCGTGTTTCATTTCCGCTGCCGGATATCCTTCAGCATGGATATAGGAAATCTCTTTCAGTTTAAGGGCGCCTTCCAAGGCTACAGGGAAATTACTTCCACGGCCCAGGTAAAGGAAGTTGGGAACATCTTTAAAGGTATAGGCAATCTCCCGGATCTTATTGTTCAGTTTTAAAACACGTTCAACCTTGTCGGGAATAGTCTCCAGTTCAACCAGCATCTGGTGAAATACCTGGTCGCTTATTGTTCCGCGCTTTTGTGCGATACTAAAGCAGATCATACTGAGTACCGTAAGCTGTGCGGTGAAAGCTTTCGTACTGGCCACGCCTATTTCCGGGCCTGCATGGGTGTACGATCCGGCATGGGATGCACGTGCAATGGATGAACCCACTACATTACATACACCAATAATGATAGCTCCTTTTGATTTGGCTAATTCAATGGCAGCCAATGTATCCGCTGTCTCGCCAGATTGTGAGATGGCAATAACAACATCGCCTTCACGAATAATAGGATTGCGGTAACGAAACTCAGACGCATATTCAACTTCAACCGGTATGCGGCAAAATTCCTCAAACATATATTCGGCAACAAGGCCGGCATGCCAGGATGTTCCACAAGCTACGATGATGATGCGGTCGGCATTGACCATTTTATTGATGTATTCGCGGATACCGCCTAATACTAATCGGCCTGCATGCGCATCCAGTCGCCCGCGAAGACAATCGCGAATGGAGCGGGGCTGTTCAAAAATTTCTTTAAGCATGAAATGATCGAATCCACCCTTTTCAATGGCTTCCAATTCCATCTCAAGCTTTTGGATGTAAGGCGTTGCCGGAATATCTTCTACTGTTTTAACCCGAAGTTCCCCATTATCAATAACCGCTATTTCCAGGTCGTTCAGATAAACCACATCTTTGGTGTATTCAATAATAGGCGTGGCATCCGATGCCATGAAATATTCATCCTTGCCAATCCCGATCACCAGCGGACTTCCTTTACGTGCTGCAATAAGCATGTCCGGATTGTCTTTCGACATAATCACTATGGCATAGGCACCGATAACCTGATTAAGGGCCAGGCGAACGGCTTCTTCCAAAGAACAATCATTATTTTCCCAAATGTCTTCAATAAAATGAATCAGTACTTCAGTATCGGTTTCACTAAGAAACTGATGACCTTTTTGTATAAGATCCTTTTTTAGCGAACTGTAATTTTCAATGATTCCATTATGGATAATGGCCAGGCTTTTTGATGAAGAGTAGTGTGGGTGAGCGTTAACGTCATTCGGTTCTCCATGGGTAGCCCAACGTGTATGGCCGATGCCAATAGTGCTCCTCAGATTTTCATGAATAACATGATTTTCGAGGTCTGATACTTTGCCCTTCTTTTTATAAACGTTCAAACCGTTATTTAACAGGGCAATTCCTGCGCTGTCGTAGCCACGGTATTCTAAACGTTTAAGACCTTTAATAATAACTTCCTGGGCATCGCGATGGCCAACATACGCAACGATTCCACACATAGTTTTATGAATTAATTATTGAGAGGATGGGATAGTATAATAGATTCGGAGTTTAATCTGGTCTGAATTAAATACAGCCCGATTCACAGTCTTGCCAATATTTACACTGTACAGTGCAAGATATTGCAATTTCGTATCAGTATTTCGTTTTGAATACAGATCTTGCATGAAGAGGGTCGCATTACCCACGTACATTCCATCACTATAGTTTAAAGTAACCGGTACGGATTGACCACCGGTGGTAATATCACTGCGGGACAAGTAGTAATCTTCGTCTCGCATCACCCAATAGCCAGCCATAAAATCACGATCAATGACCTTTTTTTGGTTATAGAATTGGTTGTCCTCTTTAATCGTTCTGAGATAAATATTGGGCGGAGGACCCAGATAGGATGGATTATCGGTGGATTCGATCACAAATTCGGCTGCATTTATCAGTGTGTTGGGAATGGATTCCATCGCAGTATAAAAGTTGGCGAGGTCAATCCGGGTTATCACCGGGCTTCCGTTTTGAAGATAACGAAGTTCGCTGGCGGGTTCAATCAATTCATATTTTTGTACCCCGGCCAATTCACCAATCCGGTCGGTAGTAATGTTGCTGAAGCTACCGATGTCCATATAGAATACCCTAGTTAAAGTATCTGATGCAGTATGGTAATGTAAGGTAAGACGGGTACGGGATTGAGCTGAACCGGTAAAACCCAGTATGCTATTACTTGGATTTTCAGCTACTACAGCTAACCCCTTAATGGCATATCTGAACTTTTTAGGATCTTTTAGGGCATTATCCGGGTTGTTTTTCAATAGATCAAATAGCCGCGTGCTGAAATCAGTCTCCTCGTTCAGTTTGAATCTGAAACTAAAGGCAGTATCGGGTCTTACAAGGGAAGCTTGCTTCTTTAGACTGTCGTAATTCACCGAGATGGTGCCTTGTCCCATGGATTGCCCATAGCCCAGCGAGCTGGTATAGTAATACGGAATAGCAGGCAATGTATAGCTTATGGAGTCTTCGGTGATCTCATGAACACTGATGGTTTCATCAGTTATTCCTTGAGCCCCATAAGCATAATTATCAAGCTGAAACTCAACAATTATGGAATCGTAAATTGATTCCGGAGGTATGGTATCGATTATGCCAGGGCGTAGCTGGGTAAAAAAGGTGGCCCGAACTTCACCTAGGTCCGGGTCCTGGTATTTACCTGCCAGCAACCGGTTTATCCCGCTTGCCAGATTATCCGTACGGGTAGAATCAATTAACAACACACCGCTGGTAAGCGGTATGTCTAAGTAATCTACGTTGAATTTTTTGTTTGGATTTCGAAATCCGAGGAGGCTGTTTTCATCTTCACAACCCATCAAAAATAAGGCAGCCAATAAAAGCTGCCCCATTCGTCTAGCCCATAAGTTCATTATACAGATTAAAGTAAGATTCAGTGTAATTTTCGTCTTTGTCGATTGTTTCTACTTTTTTCTCCTTAATCTTCTTGAATAATCCTTCCAGTTTTTTGTTTTCACCGGCAACTATTACAGCATCTGAAAACTCAACACCCATACGAATAAATCCTTCGTAATCGGC
>JALOMY010000159.1 GCA_025455225.1 Cyclobacteriaceae bacterium
CGAAGACAACGCAACAATTAATCATTAACCTTGTTGGTATGAATCGACCTGCCTTGTTCCTGGTATTAGTGATAAGCCTGTTTGTATTGAGTTGTGACGATGATAAGCCTTACCAGCGATCTTACCGAATGGGGTTTCAGAACTCAGCACCCCGAATTGATAATCTCGACTTATTTATTCAATCGCTGAACCTGTGGACACAGCGCAGTGATGCCGCCATAATTTCAACCGAAGTTCCGTGGGAAGAATTGTTGTCTGGCGTTGATCCGGTACAATATGCAATCAATAATTACCAAGGACTGGTTGAATTCTACCGAAGCAAGAATCTTGAACTCTGGATTTACATCGACCCGCAAAATGGATTGGACCGTACTTCAGATGCGCTCGAACTTCTTGCGGCCGGCAAGAGTATTGCCGATCCTGAAATTCAATTATTGTATCGAAGATTTACCGTGGTGATGGATAGTCTGTTTCAACCCGAACACCTTGGGCTGGCACTGGAAACCAATTTGATTCGGGATGCAGCCTCTACTGAAATTTATAACGGAGTGAAAGAAGCCGCTCAGGGAGCAGCAGATGATATCCGACTGGTTAATCCGGATGTAAAGTTGAGTGTCAGTGTACAAGTTGACCACGCCTGGGGAAAATTAGCGGGAGGTACTTATCAGGGTATCGATCAGGACTTTTTGGATTTTCCTTTTATTCAAGAATTAGGCCTCTCCTCATATCCATACTTTGGATTTGATGATCCCATAGAAATTCCTCCTCATTATTATAGTCAGCTGATCGAAGGCAAGAACATCCCGGTTTTTGTATCGGAAGGTGGCTGGACATCTGAATCGTTAACGGCACCCGGCAGAACGATTACGAGTTCAACGGAAATTCAGCGGGCTTATATACAGCACCATTCCATTTTGCTCCAAAAGGTTAACGCAATTGCAGTTTTTCAATTGGTCTTTACCGATATTGATCTTGATGCATTGCCTCCGGATGTGCCAGATAATATTCAATACTTTGCCCATCTCGGGTTGGTGGATACGAACCTTCAGCCCAAACCAGCTCTCACCGACTGGGATAATCAGTTCAGCATTTCGTTAAAAAAATGAAGTAGGGATGAAGCGGGTTTCTTAGGCTTTCTTCCTTTTCTTCTCTTGAGTAGAAACACTTGCTTCGTATTTTTCAATCCATTGTGCGGGTGTCATTTTTTTTACCAGCTCGCCAATCAATTCCAAAGGCACATCTTCAGGCTTTTTGAACCGTATACAGCACTTGCCCATATCCAACCGGGATGTTGTCGATTTCTTCCATTCTGCCCTGAACCAATCCAGGAGTGGTCCTTCCATCAATCCCATATGATAGAGCGAGATATAATTTTTTTGTGATGCCAGGTTGATAAACGGTAGTGGTAATTGGGGTGTGGCATGGTATCCTTTAGGATACACCGAATGAGGTACTACAAAACCAATCATGCCATAACTCATCTCTTCTTTGAATCCCTTTGGCAGATTGGATTTGATTTTTTTTCTGATGTCAGTAACTATTTTCTTACGGTCAGGTGGAAGTGATTCCAGGTATTCACTTACCGTTTTTGCTTTGGATTGCATCTGATCTTGGTTAAGACAAACAACAATATTTTTCTGTTGGTATTTCCAATTTACTCATTAACAGATGATTACTATTATGTAAAGTCCTTAAAAGATTGTTGCCTCATTACCGGTAATCAAATCAATTCTCAACCGGCCCAGCCCTCCCGGTCGAGGCTTCGGTATTGAATGGCTTCGGCAAGGTGTTCCACCCGGATTTCATCCGAACCGGCAAGATCAGCTATGGTTCGGGATACTTTTAGAATGCGATCGTACGCGCGGGCAGAAAGGCCCAGTTTCTCCATAGCCGTTTTCAGCAACCCCTTGCCCGCATCGTTAATCTGGCATATTTCCTTAACCAGGTTGGAGGGCATCATGGCATTACAATAAATTTCCTTATTCGTTTTGAATCGCTCCGATTGTTTTGCACGCGCCTGAATAACCCGGGCACGAATTTGTTCACTGGTCTCCACCTGTCGTTTGGCCGTCATTTCATCAAAACTGACGGGTACTACCTCCACGTGGAGATCGATTCGATCCAGTAATGGTCCGCTTACCCGGCTGAGGTAACGTTGAACCACACCGGGTGCACAAACACATTCTTTTTCCGGGTGATTGTAATACCCGCAAGGACATGGATTCATGCTGGCCACCAGCATAAAATTAGCCGGGTAATCGATCGACACTTTAGCGCGTGAGATGGTTACCCTGCGTTCTTCCATAGGCTGGCGCATTACTTCCAGAACGGTACGCTTAAACTCCGGAAGCTCATCCAGAAACAATACCCCGTGATGGGCCAACGATATTTCACCCGGCTGAGGATTTCCTCCTCCCCCAACTAAAGCCACATCGGAAATTGTATGATGCGGTGCCCGAAACGGGCGCGTGGCTACAAGGGAAGCTTCGCGGCTTAATTTTCCGGCAACGGAGTGAATCTTCGTTGTCTCGAGAGCCTCATTTAATGAAAGCGGTGGCAGAATGGAAGGCAACCGTTTAGCCAGCATGGTTTTTCCGGCCCCGGGCGGCCCGATCATGATTACATTATGCCCGCCTGCTGCTGCGATTTCCATTGCCCGCTTAATGTTCTCCTGACCCTGCACATCGCTGAAATCCGAATCGTAATGATTCAGTTGAGCACTAAATACCTCGTTAGCGTCTACCCGGATGGGTTGTAAAGTCAATTCTCCTTCAAGAAAATCAATGGCTTCTTTCAGGTTACTTACTCCATAGATATTCAGATTATCAACTATGGCAGCTTCCCGTTCGTTGTCTTTTGGAAGAATGAACCCTTTAAATCCTTCATTGCGGGCCTGAATGGCAATGGGCAGCACTCCTTTGATTGGGCGCAGGGAACCATCCAATGCCAACTCGCCCATGATCACATAATCCTGCAGCAGTTCGGTTTGTATCTGACCTGAAGCTTTGAGAACGCATAAGGCAATAGGAAGATCATAGGCAGATCCTTCCTTTCGGATGTCGGCCGGTGCGAGGTTCACCACGGTTTTTTCCCGTGGCATAAAATAACCGAATTGCTTGACCGAGGATTCGATTCGATGTTCACTTTCTTTAATCGCGCTATCGGGTAATCCGCTCATCCAAAAACGGATTCCCTGACCTACGTTGACTTCTACCGTAATGGTTCGTGCATCAACTCCAAATACGGCACATCCGTAGGTTTTCGCCAGCATAACTAAACATGCTTTTCGATCAGCACGATCAGAATGTGTACGATCTTGTAATGAACTTCATGAATGCGGTCAGCAAATCCGAAGTGAGGAACCCGGATTTCTACATCCGCCAGTGGCCCTACTTTTCCACCGTTCTTTCCGGTAAGTGCCACAACTTTAATGCCTTTATTTTTAGCCGACTGAGCTGCCTGGATAACATTGGCCGAGTTGCCACTGGTACTCACAACCAGCAATACATCATTGGGCTGCCCAATGGCATCTACAAAGCGGGAGAAAATATATTCGTAGCCATATTCATTGCCAACACACGACATGTGCCCCGGATCAGAAATTGACATTGCCGGAATCGGATTTCGGTTTTCGCGATAACGGCCTGTAAGTTCTTCAGCAAAGTGCATAGCCACGCAATGTGAACCTCCGTTACCGCAACATATAATTTTACCTCCGGCATTGATCGACTGAATCATTAAGGATGCTGCGTTGTCAATAGCATCCATATTTGCGGGTTCATTTAAAAAATTTTCTAGAACCGATGCAGATTCCCGCAATTCGGTTAAAATTACCTGGCGATTACTCATACTTTATTTTGACGGATTTTCTTCTTTTGCCGGTGCCGGTATTTTAGCGGCTTCCTGCAAATCATACAATTTTGCTTTCAACGTATTCAACTCCTGAAGCATCTGTTCCTTTTCCCGTACGTTTCTCCGGTTGTCCCGGTAATGAAGAATTACATTGACAGCCATCAGGATCAGCAACATAAAGGAACCGTACTTTAACATCCAGATCTTACCCCTCATGAAAAGCAGGAAATCCAAATTGTCGTGCTGCTTATCCATATAAAGGGTAAAAATGAAAATGAACAGGTGAAGGGCACCGAATACCGAGTAGAAGATTAGCCTGTTCTTTTTCATCATAGACGTAAAGGTTAGAGGGCAAACTTAGTGGTTTTGGTGGAAACCAAAAAAAACAAAAGGGATGAAAACCTTGCTTGGCAAACAGGAAGGAGGGTCAGGCTTTCTGAAATTCACTCAACTTCTGGTAAAGGCCGTTTCGCTGCACCAGTTCCTGATGGGTGCCGCGCTCTACAATATGACCATCCTGAATTACAATAATTTCATCGGCATGCTGAATGGTACTAAGCCGGTGTGCAATTACCACTGAGGTTCGGTTTTTCATCAGGTTGGTCAATGCTTCCTGCACCAACCGTTCGGATTCCGAATCAAGCGCAGAAGTAGCTTCATCCAATATCAGGATTGGAGGGTTTTTAAGAACGGCCCGGGCAATGGCCAGACGCTGTCGCTGTCCGCCTGAAAGTTTAGATCCCCTGTCGCCAATAATAGTTTGATAAGCAGCTTCTGTCTGCATAATGAATTCATGGGCATTAGCCACTCTGGCAGCCTGAATAACATCTTCTTCCTTTACATTTTCCATACCAAAGGCGATGTTATTGAATATGGTATCATTGAACAATATAGACTCCTGGGTAACTACGCCCATTTGCTTTCTCAATGAATCCAGTTCATACTCGGTAAGCGGTAAACCATCAAGCGTAACTTCTCCTTGCGTGGGATCATAAAACCGGGGGATCAGGTCTGCCAGGGTTGACTTTCCTCCGCCTGAAGGGCCAACAAGAGCAATGGTTTTACCCCGCTCGATGGTGAGGTTGATATTTTTAATGACAGGCTCCTTGCCGTAGGCAAAGCTTACATTCCTGAATTCAATCCGTTCTTTAAATGAATCAATTACACGGGCTCCCGGTTTACTTTGAATTTCGGGTTCTTCATCAACAATGCTGAAAATGCGTTGTGCAGCAACTGTTCCTTTCTGAAGTGAAGTAATTCCATTTGAAAAATTTTTGGCCGGCTGAATCATGGATGCATAAAAGGCAAGGAAACCGATAAAGACTTCGGGTTTAAGTTCCTGGTTTCCGCTTAAAACCAGTTGTCCTCCATAAAACAGAATAATAGCAACTACAATTACGCCAAGAAATTCGCTGACCGGTGAAGATAATTCATTCTTACGCGCAATGGATAAATTCACCTTGCGGTGATAGGCCGTTTCCTGGTCCATTTTCCCTAATATAAAATTCCTGGCATTGAACGCTTTAATTACCCGCATGCCGCTGAATGTTTCATCCAGGATATTAACAATGCGACCCATAGCTTCCTGGCTCTGCTTGGCTTTTCGTTTTAAGCGCTTAACTATTTCTGCAACAATACCACCGGTAAGCGGAAGTAAGATCAACGTAAACAAAGTAAGCTTCACCGAAATCATAAAGAGAACCACCAGGTAAACGATTATGGTAATGGGCTCTTTCAATACGGATTTAAGGCTGTTCATCACGCCAGCTTCTACTTCACTTATGTCGTTGGTAAAACGTGACATCAGATCTCCCTTCCGGTTATTGTTAAAGAAACCGATGTGCAACCGGGTAATGCTTCGGAAGATATCCATGCGCATATTGCGTACAACATCTACTTTGATTCGGGAGGCGGCCATCCGTTCAGCATACCGAAACATATTGGATAGAAATACGCTGATGATAATGGTGGCGCAAACAAACATCAGGGCTTCAATTCGTCCATGTTCCACTATAACTTTTATGAAATGATGACGGAAATACCCTTTTAGAAAATCGATGGAAAAGGAGAAGTCGGGTAATGCCGGAATTGTTGCCCCACTCTTGTCATCGAACAAGACCTCAAGCATGGGCATAATCAGGCCCAGATAAGAAGCACTGAAGACTACCCCCAACATGGAAAAAGCAAAAAACTGAAATAAGCGGGATGCTAAATCAGGTGAATACTGTAAGATTCGAAAATAAATACGCATGTAGATTAAAATTCGTAATGCCGCGCTGCAATATTCCAGCGCAAAGCTAACGAAGTTACAATAGAGTTGGTGTCAAAGACAGGAACATCACTTTCGCTTTTCCGCAATAAAAGCGTAGCATCGATAAACAGGTTGTGTTTTACCTGGTATGAAGTCAACAACGATCCGTACAAAACCGTATTGGTTACACCTTGTGAAAGGGTATTACCGAAATTAGGATCCGAAGAATACGTTTTACGGTAGCGGTTATTTTTCAGAATATCTCCACCAAAATTGTAATCGTCAGTATCCCGACCTTTGTTGAAATAAATCAGCTTACCGGTGATGTTCAGGCGGGGAAACGGTTGATACCGCATAATGCCGATGTATTCAGAAAAATTTGCACCTAATGGATGAGCTACCGCTTGATTGTAGTTGGAATAGCTTCCGTACTTTGTGCTGTGCGAATACGTGTACGGCCTTACTATGTTGGTTTCCACCTGGAAATCAAGATTGGGCACACCAAATGCATCTACATACTTCGCTCCGAATTGCACACCCCATTTATTGGCCCACCATCCATTACCTTCCTTGATGTTCTCCAATAAAAATTCATCCAGCACAAGTTGTCCGTATACCTGTATTTTTTGAATGGCATTCCATTTGAAATCCAA
>JALOMY010000160.1 GCA_025455225.1 Cyclobacteriaceae bacterium
AGTATATCAAGAACAACATCATGTGGTCGCGGTTCTCTCCTGTCGAACTGGTAAGGTGCTAATGGACTCTTCTGATTAAATGCTGCATACGCTTTGGTCATGATCATATCAAACTAAGATTTAAAAGAAATAATCGGTGCTATAAAAACGCTAAAAGATAGAATACATCCTTCAGCTTTTCCATGATAATGGTCATGAATTTTTTTCGCGAAAAGCAGAGGGTGTGCTTCCGGTAAATTTCTTAAACGCAGTGTTGAATGATGATTTTGAATTATACCCAACCTGTTCTGCTATTTCTTCCACTTTAATATTGGGTTGCTCAATTAATAATCGTTTGGCCTCTTCTACCCTGTAACCGGCAACCAATTCAAAAAAACTCTTACCCAGTCCATGATTTAATGCCTGCGAAAGAGCATGTACCGAAACCCCCAACTGTTGCGCCAGGTCGGGTAACGAAAAACTGGATTTCAGGTATGGCTTCTGTTCTTGCATGACCTGGTTAAATTTATGTAAGATGGATTGCTGTTGCCCGGGCGTTAATGTTGAGCTTTTATATTTCTCTGCCTCGGTTAATGTAGCTTGTTTGAAAAAGCCTGAATTTCTCATTACCGAAATACTGGTTACGTAAATAAGCAATGAACCAAATGCCGCAAACAGATGATCACCCGTGTCGTCTTCATTGAACAGTTTTACGATCACGATTAGAATGGTGAAGGCACCTATCTGAATTACCCCATTTCGCATGGTTCGTAAGGATAACGAGACAGGTTGCCAGAAGCTCTCGTTCTTCTCCTGAAACGAACGGAAAATAACTATTCCGCTTAGCACAATGTAAACACCAAGACTTAACAATACGAGTTCAGTATGCCAATCGGTAAGCCAAAACCTTATTGGAAAATGACTGAGTTCAACCTGGCGGTAGGGAAGACCGGGATGATAGGATGATATCCAGGCATTATACTTTATGTCTTCGGATGAAAGCAAATACGGAAGAATTAAAAAGGTATAGATACCAGGAAAGAGGAGATGAATTCTGATTTTCTTCCATTGAACCGGGCCTTTCGCTATGGATAAAACAAATAAGTAGAGAAACGGACCAATCAACAACCCGAAGGTTTCTGAAAAGTCAACCAAATACAGCACATGAATGATGTATCCTGTATACATCAGGAAAATCTCAAGAAGGCAAGCCACAATGGAAACCAAAAACCATCCGTAAAACAGATTGAACTGTTTCTTTCGGTTTTCGGTTGAAAAAAAGAAAAACGAAAGAAATATGGCTTGCACGATGCCCAAAAAGATAAAAACAGCAAACCAATCAATTTTATAGGTCATGCCCGAAGTTATCATTTTTTAAACCGATGCGGGTATTAATTCCCTCACCCCCGATGTATCTTGCAGCCCGAATCAGAAGGCTTACCATCATGAAACAATCAATCGTAATTTTATTAGTCACCGGTATCATCTTCCATTTGCAGGCTCAGCAATTCGAAGAAGCCCGCATCCGTCAGCACATTAAAATACTGGCCAGCGACTCAATGCAGGGTCGGGGAACCGGCAGTGACGGAGAACGTATGGCGGCATCATACATTCAAAAAGAATTTAAAAAAAATAAGCTGAAGCCAGTAGGTCAATCGAAGAACTACAGCCAGTCGTTTGAGTTTAAACGAGGGGCACATGGAGAAGGTGAAGCTGGCACAGCCAATAACATTCTTGGCTATCTGGATAATAAAGCTGCCCACACGATTATAATTGGTGCGCATTACGATCACCTGGGTATTGGTGAACAAGGGAATTCACTGGATGCCAACCCGAAAGGTAAAATTCATAATGGAGCCGATGATAATGCCTCAGGTGTAGCCGGTGTATTGGAACTGGCCCGCTACTACAGTACTAATAAAACCCGTGAAAAATATAACTTTCTATTCATGTGCTTTTCTGGTGAAGAGATGGGTTTGTATGGATCAAAATACTTCACTGAAAATCCTACCGTGGATTTGTCGAAAGTCAACTACATGATTAATATGGATATGATCGGTCGGCTTGACCCGCAAACCAAAACCGTTGTGGTAAACGGAACCGGCACAAGCCCTGTATGGGAAACTTTGCTGAAATCGATGGAGACGGATGATCTGAAAATCAAAACCGATTCATCCGGCATCGGCCCTTCTGACCACACTTCATTCTATTTGAAAAATATTCCGGTGCTTCATTTCTTCACCGGTTCTCACAGCGATTATCATAAACCCTCTGATGATTGGGAAAAAATCAATTACACCGGGGAAGTTCATGTACTGAACCTTATTGCACGCGTTGTCGATAATCTTGATGATGAACCCAAGCTGGCTTTCCTTCCAACCAAGGCAAAGCCTATGGCAAGCCGATCCTCATTTAAAGTTACTATGGGGCTGATGCCAAGCTATACTTCAGATAACCCGGGCGTAAAAGTAGATGGTGTTACCGATGGACGTCCGGCCCAAAAAGCAGGAATACAAACCGGTGATTTGATAATTCAAATCGGAGAATTGGAGATCAAGGATATTCAGGATTATATGGGCGCCCTAGGCAAATTTGAAAAAGGGCAAACCGTACCGGTTAAAGTGAAACGAGGAAACGAAATAATTACGGTTTCGGTAACCTTTTAAACGGCTTGTATTTAATACCCTGGCTTGCTAAATACAACCCAGGGTTTTCTTTTTTTATCGCAACAATTCGCGCGAGATCACCATCTTCTGAATTTCGGAAGTTCCCTCGTATATCTGAGTGATTTTAGCATCGCGCATCAGGCGTTCAACATGGAACTCTTTTACATATCCATAACCACCATGGATCTGTACCGCATCGGTGGTAACTTCCTGAACAATTTGGGAAGCATATAATTTTGCCTGAGCGGCAGCTTTAACAAAATTCTTACCCTGATCCTTCAAATAGGCAGCCTGCCATACCAGCAACCGGGCAGCATCAATTTTAGTTGCCATGTCGGCTAACTTAAACTGAATGGCCTGGTGCTCGGATAAATAATGTCCGAAAGCTTTTCGCTCTTTCGAATACTTAAGAGCGAGCTCGTATGCTCCGGAAGCAATTCCCAAAGCTTGAGCCGCAATTCCAATCCGTCCTCCGTTTAAGGTTGACATGGCAAACGTGAACCCAAAACCATCTTCACCAATTCGATTGGCTTTCGGGACTTTAACATCGGTGAACATTAATGAATGCGTGTCAGAGCCACGAATACCCATTTTGTCTTCTTTCTTTCCAACTACAAAACCGGGCATTCCTTTTTCAACAATCAATGCGTTGATCCCTTTGTGACGTTTAGCAACATCTGTTTGAGCAATGACTATGTAAACGCTGGCGCTATTACCGTTGGTAATCCAATTCTTGGTTCCGTTCAGTAAATAATAATCGCCTTTATCTTCAGCCGAAGTTCGCTGACTGGTTGCATCCGAGCCCGCCTCTGGTTCTGATAAACAAAAGGCTCCAATGATTTTACCGGCTGCCAGCGGTTTCAGGTACTTTTCCTTTTGTTCTTCGGTGCCGTACTTTTCCAGACCCCAACACACTAAAGAATTATTTACCGACATACATACTGAGGCAGACGCATCAATTTTAGAAATTTCCTCCATCGCCAGCACATATGAAATGGTATCCATGCCTCCACCGTTGTACTTCGGATCAACCATCATACCCATAAATCCCAATTCCCCCATTTTCTTCACCTGTTCGGCCGGAAACTTCTGTTCGGCATCACGTTCAATCACACCGGGTAACAATTCACTTTGGGCAAAATCACGGGCTGCCTGCTGAACGGCAAGTTGTTCTTCAGAAAGTTGAAAATTCATAATGTGTATTTATAAGGCTAACAAAAATAAAAGCCCGCGGTTTCATTTCCGCAGGCTTTAAAATTAATTGAAATGGTGATATAAATGGGTTTAGTCTTCGCGACTTCCCATGAACATCATCACATAATACAATAGAGTTGTTAGGGCACCGATGGCTGCAACTACATACGTCATAGCAGCCCATTTTAAGGCATCCTTGGCCATATCGTGCTCACGGGAAGTAACAATTCCGCGATTGCTGATCCAGGTCAATGCTCTTCGGCTGGCATCAAATTCTACCGGCAGGGTTACAAAAGCAAAGAGTGTAAATATTCCGTAACAACCGATGATGATCAGCAAAGCCATATTCCAGGGCAGAATGCTTTGGGCGAACGAACCACCTAAAATCATGACCCAGAAAATCATATTCATTACTTTACCGCTTACATTCTGAATCGGCACCATAGCAGAACGAAACTCCAGCATGCTGTACGATGTAGCATGTTGTACGGCATGACCACATTCATGGGCAGCAACAGCGGCCGCAGCTGCACTTCGGCCATGATACACCTCCGGACTTAGATTAACCGTTTTGTTTGCCGGATTATAGTGGTCGGTCAACTCACCTTCTACACTAACAACCTGAACATCGTGAATTCCATTATCGGCCAGCATGAGGCGGGCAATTTCAGCCCCGGACAAATCCCTGTTTAAATGAATCTGGGAATATTCACGGAACTTACTCTTCAGCCTTCCGCTTACAATCATTCCGATTACCATGAAAATTCCACCAATTATTAATACACCCATAGTTTTATAAATTTTATAATTCTGCTTATTAACAAGATCTACGCCATTTAATGTTCCTGACAAATAGTCATATGAGACATTTTTCCAAATATAGAATAAAAGTCAATCGGTTTTTTTCCTGATGTAAACCGCGGTCAATAACAATGAAATGGCCCCTCCGGCAATCATAATAATGGTTTGCCAGCCGTGGAAAATAAACGTAAACGCAACGGCATTATCCTGCTGTAACTGGTACAATAAAACCATTCCTGCTGGAACCAGAACATGATAGGAGCCTGCCCCGCCCGGAAGAGGAACAGACATGGCAATGGCGCCAATTGCAAACACCGATAGTGTGGCCCGTATTCCTAAATGTGCGGTTTCATCAAATGCCTGTAAAACGGTATAGCTCATTGCGAAATACAATACCCAGATCAATAGGGTATAGGAAATAAATAGGGCTTTGTGTTCAATCCTCGATATGGATAGCAACCCATTTTTAAACCCATGCCACGCCTGGATAAGTCGGGCTTTTATAGACTTATTTCTCGAAATCCACCAAATAATTGCTGAACTAAAAAGTATGAACAGCAGAAATATAGAAAGTGCAATCAGTAATTTGTTAGTGCCAATTGCCTGAACGGGTAATGTTGAAATGAAACCAAACAGCTTCTCTGATTCAAAAGAAAATGCCAGCAACAAGACAATTACAAGGCACACGAGGTCAATAATTCGCTCAACAACCACAGTTCCAAAAGATACCTCCACCGGAATTTTATCCAACCGGTACAAATTATAGCACCGCGATACTTCACCTCCCCGAGGCACAACCAGGTTAACCAGGTATCCAACCATGAGGGATAAAAATCCCTTATACAATGAAGTTTGATGGTTGGTTGATTGCAATAACATGCGCCAACGTTCCGCCCGGATTACATGACTGAGCAATACGGAAATTAACATTAGGTTAAGCCAGATTTTATCTGCCGAATTCCAGGTTTCGAGAATATAGTCCCATTTATTCCGACCTTCTTCGACATGAATGGAGCGCAAGGACAACCAGAGTAAAAAGGCTGTTACAGCCACAATGAGAACATACTGAACTACTACACGGGTGGGGAATTTCAAGCTGCCGGTAATTAAAAAATTGGAACCGGGCACGAAAGTACAACAGGATTGGTTTTCAATCCGCGCGAATGCGGTTTTTGCCCCGCTTTTTCAATTAAAAATGGCATTACAAGCTGAATTTAGCTGAAAATCTGCATGTTATGAATGGATCTAAAGGCAACTAAAAAGGTCTAAGTTCGTGCTTTTAGTTGAATAAGGGGGGTAATTTTCGTACCTTTGTGGCTCATTTTCAATTCAGTAAACAAATCACAAGCAATATGTCAAAACTTCGTATTCTTTATGTAGCCAGCGAGATCAATCCCTTTCTGCAAACTTCTGAGGTAGCTGATTTTGTACGTAAACTTCCTCAGGCTATGCAAGAGAAGGGTATGGAGATTCGCATTCTGGTGCCGCGTTTTGGAATTATTAATGAGAGGAAAAACCGGCTGCATGAAGTAGTTCGATTATCTGGAATTAACATAGCCGTTGGGGATGAAGAAAAACCATTAACCATAAAAGTGGCTTCTATACCGAATGCCAAGCTTCAGGTCTATTTCATAGACAACGAAGATTACTTCCATCGCAAATCGGTATTCCACGATAAGGAAAATCGTTTCTATGAAGACAATGATGAGCGTGCTATCTTCTTCTGCAAAGGCGCCATTGAAACAGTGCGTAAATTAGGATGGGCACCGGATGTAGTGCATTGCAACGACTGGATCACCAGCTTTATACCGCTGTATCTGAAAACCACCTATAAGAACGACCCGCTCTTTAAAAACACAAAGACGGTATTCACCATTTACAACAACAGCTTCACATACAAGTTCAAGGAAGACATAATGAACAAAGTGAAGATGATGGATATTGAAGATAATATGCTGGGCAACCTGAAGTCGGCCGATTACGAAGGATTTATTCGTATGGGTGTTGAGTTTTCAGATGCTGTAATAGTTGCCGGTGAAAACAAAAAACTGGAAGGATTATTCAAGAAGATT
>JALOMY010000373.1 GCA_025455225.1 Cyclobacteriaceae bacterium
TTTAATATTCTCCGATTTTGGATTTGAAATGGTGGGTTGAATATCAATCTTTGCGCCCGCTGAATTATGCCCGATAACAATAGAGGAACAGCCCTGATCTTGCTGGTAATATGTACCCTGATTTGGGGTACTTCATTCATCCTGATCAAGCAGGGCTTAAAGGTTTTTTCCCCCGATGAAGTTGGTGCTATTCGCGTAACGGCTGCTGCTCTTTTCCTTTTGCCGGCTGCGCTCTTCAAGTTTAAAGAATTAAAAAGCAGGCACACATCCCGGTTATTACTGGTGGGATTGATAGGCACTTTTATTCCGGCTTTCCTTTTCGCAATAGCTCAAACGAGGTTGGATAGTTCAGTGGCCGGTATTTTAAACACCCTTACACCTATCTTCACCATGCTGGTTGGTGTATTATTTTACCAGCAACGATTCCGGGCTTTTGCGATAGTGGGAATTATTCTTGGATTTGCCGGCACGTTTATGCTGATGCTTTCGCGGTCGGGAGGAAAAGTGGAAGGGATAAATTTATATGCATTACTGATTGTGGTTGCGTGTTTATTGTACGGCTCTAATCTCAATTTTATCAAATTCAAAATTGCTGATCTGAGTTCGTTAACCATAACCAGTGTGTCTATTTCCATGCTGGGGCCTAGTTTTACAATAATCCCGAAGCATGGAAAGCCTTCGGCTACATTGTTTTATTGGGCATGATGAGCACGGCTATAGCCACTTTTCTTTTTAACCGGCTTGTAAAAATCAGTACTCCGCTGTTTGCCAGTTCCGTCACCTACTTTATGCCCATTGTTGCGGTGATGTGGGGAGTACTGGACGGGGAGCGACTGTATGCAGGGCATTACATTGGCATGGCGGCTATAATTGGTGGGGTATACCTGGCCAACCGCAAGTAGCCACAAACAAATCCGGATATTTCAGCCGGTATTCTTCAATTCATTTATACTTTTGCGCCTTAATTCCAATTTCAACTATACGTATGTCCAATCGCAAGATTGCCCGCGCCCTCATTTCCGTGTTTAATAAAGAAAACCTTGACCCTATTGTGCATAAGTTGGGCAAAGCAGGAGTTGAATTTATTTCAACAGGAGGTACTCAGCAGTATATCGAGAAGTTAGGCTATTCGGTTATTCCGGTTGAAAAGCTTACAGGCTATCCCTCCATTTTTGGCGGACGTGTTAAAACACTTCACCCTGCTGTTTTTGGAGGAATATTATTCAGACGCGATGAAGAATCCGATCTTAAGGAAGCCAAGCAGCACGCCATCGGCTCGATTGATCTAGTGATCGTTGATTTATATCCGTTCGAAGAAACAGTTGCCTCGGGCGGATCGGAAGAGGAGATTATTGAGAAAATTGATATTGGTGGCATTTCTTTGATCAGGGCCGCTGCTAAAAATTTCAAGGATGTATTGATCGTTTCTTCGCGTAAGCAATACGGAGAACTTCAATCTCTTCTGGAAACCAAAAACGGATACACCGAATTGGAAGACCGGAAGAAATTTGCAGTTATGGCATTTGAGGTTACTTCTCATTACGATACAGCCATCTTTAATTACTTCAACCAGGATAATTCGGTTTCCGCGTTTAAGAAAAGCATACAATCGGGTCGCACGCTTCGATATGGAGAAAACCCCCATCAGCAAGGAAAATTTTATGGCGAACTGGAGTCGCTGTTCAAGCAGCTCCATGGAAAGGAACTTTCCTACAATAACCTGGTTGACATCGATGCAGCCGTAAACCTGGTGCAGGAATTTCCAAATGAAACGGCTTTCATAATCATCAAGCATACCAATGCGTGTGGTGTAGCTACCGGATCCTCAGTGAAAGAAGCTTACCTGAAAGCATTTGAGGCCGATACAGTTTCTGCATTCGGAGGCATATTAGCTACTAACCGTAAAGTGGACAGGGAGGCTGCTGAAGAAATCAACAAGCTTTTTTTTGAAATCGTAATTGCTCCTGCCTATGATACCGATGCGTTGGAAGTACTCAGGTCGAAGAAAAACCGAATGATTCTTTTACAGAATCAACCTCTTAATGAAAAACGGCAGTTTAAAAGTCTGCTGAACGGAGTGATTGAACAGGATGCTGATTTAAAGACGGAATCGGGTAACGACTTAAAAACAGTAACTCAGCGATCACCTACCCCACAGGAAACAGAAGCGCTTATATTTGCCGCGAAAGTGGCCAAACACACAAAATCAAACACGATTGTTCTGGCAACTAAAGGTCAGTTATTGGCAAGCGGTGTCGGACAAACCTCACGTGTTGACGCCTTAAAGCAGGCTGTTGAGAAGGCCAGGAATTTCGGATTTGATTTAAAAGGTGCTGTGATGGCATCAGATGCCTTTTTTCCATTTCCCGATTGCGTTGAGATAGCCGATCAGCACGGAATTAAGGCCGTGATTCAACCGGGTGGTTCTGTGCGCGACCAGGATTCGATCGACTACTGTAACGCTCATGGAATTGCCATGGTATTTACCGGTATACGGCACTTTAAACATTAATGAAATAGCCTTTTTGGCGCAAAATATTACGGCCATGAATCGACCATGGAATATTTTGGTAAATTCAACCTTTAATTTTAAAACTACTTTTTAAACGCGAATGGGATTCTTCGATTTCTTTACCAGCGACATCGCCATTGACCTGGGTACTAAGGTACTTGCCATTGGCCGCGAAGCCATGCAAATGCACGAAAAGACACACGATCATATAAAAACAATCAGGCCGCTCAAGGAAGGTGTAATTGCCGATTTCCAGGCTGCTGAATTAATGATCCGTGGGTTGATCAAAATGATTGATACCGGTAAACGTCTGTTTCCACCTTCCTATCGGATGGTGATCTGCATACCTTCAGGTATTACTGAAGTGGAGAAACGTGCTGTGCGCGACAGTGCTGAACATGCAGGTGCTAAAGAAGTGTATATGATTTATGAGCCCATTGCTGCGGCTATTGGAACCGGTATAGATATTGAACAGCCGATCGGAAACATGATCGTAGACATCGGTGGAGGAACTACTGATATTGCGGTAATTGCCCTTTCAGGAATTGTATGCGACCAATCCATACGGGTGGCGGGTGATACATTCAACCGGGATATTTTGGATTACATGAGACGCCAGCATAACCTTTTGATTGGCGAGCGTTCAGCCGAACGGGTGAAAATTGAAGTCGGATCAGCTCTTACGGAATTGGATGATGGACCCGATGATTATGAAATTCGTGGTCGTGACCTGATGACCGGAATTCCAAAGACCATCCGAATCTCTTATTCTGAAGTTGCTTTCGCCCTGGATAAATCCCTTAAAGCATTGGAAACATCACCTCCAGAACTTTCAGCTGATATTTACGAGCGTGGTATCTACTTAACCGGAGGAGGTGCCTTGCTGCGCGGCCTCGATAAGAGACTGGCATTAAAAACAAAATTACCTATCCACGTGGCGGAAGATCCACTGCGCGCTGTTGTGCGGGGTACAGGCGCCACCTTGAAAAACCTGGAAGGCTTCCGAAGTGTATTGATGACGTAATTTCATGGGGCGGATATTTCTATTTATTTATCAGCACCGCGACTTCTTTACCTTTTTATTGTTTGAATTGATTTGCGTCTGGCTGATTGTAGAAAATAATCAGTACCAGGG
>JALOMY010000161.1 GCA_025455225.1 Cyclobacteriaceae bacterium
CGACAGTGCGTTGATTATTGATGCCATGGATATTCTTTACAGCGGCAAAGTGGATGGCTTTTGTATAGTTTCTTCCGACAGTGATTTCACCCGGCTGGCTACACGCTTGCGTGAAGCAGGCATGAAGGTAATCGGGATGGGCGAACAGAAAACGCCCAAGCCCTTCATCACGGCCTGTGATAAGTTCATTTACATTGAAATTCTGAAAGCTAAAATTCAGGAAGTGAAAGAACCGGCCCGGCCCGTCCGGAACAAGAAGGAAAAGAATGCTATAAGCCGGGTTGACCATGCATTGATTACACTCCTGGTTCAAAGCGTTTCCGATCTTGCGGATGAAAGCGGATGGACGTTTCTGGGCGAACTCGGTAGCTTCTTACTGAAAAAGAAAGCCGACTTTGATCCGCGTAACTATGGTTTTCCAAAACTGCTGGCGCTCATTAAGAGCACCAACAAGTTTGAGATTGATGAGCGTGAGTCGGCTAACAAAAACATCCGGCATGTTTATATCCGCGTTAAATCATAACCAGCATTACACTTCCGTTGTACCAAGTAAATCGCAAAAAATAAGCACCTGGAAAGAATTCAATGATTAATCAAATCATACCGGGTTGGTTATGGATCCTTCGAATCGCCACCGGAGGAACTGTGTTATACCGTATTATTATCTGGTTGGATTTCCTGGTTGATGCGGAAAGCTATTTAGCGGATAGTCTATGGGGTATTTTTAATTTTAATTTCTTCTGGCAAATTCCTCTACTTTCTGTCTATATAATAACATTAACCGGCCTCCGTTATTTCTTGAATTTTCCATTTAAGGCTGCAGACCGTTACCTGATAGCAGGTTTGCTTATAGTACAGGCGGCTGATCTTGCAATCTTATTACTTTTAAAAGTTAATTAGTCACATACGAAAAGTGATTATATAAAACGGTTTAATAATGGAGTGCATGGTTACATTGGATAAATATATTAACACATATCATAATCTGCCTTGACGGTAGCGAACTCGCATCGTTAAAATTCCATGTCAATAATTAAGACCGATAACCGATTATTCCGTAAATAATCAATACCAGATGGTTTAAAGGAAACAGAAATAACTATTGAACCATTTAACTTTAGTAAATGAAAGATTATTTCTCTGATCAGGCAAAAATCTACGCAACATTCCGCCCAACTTATCCGGCCGAACTTTATAAATTCATTCTTGGGCATATTAATTCATTCAATAATGCCTGGGATTGTGCCACAGGCAATGGACAAGTGGCACGAGTGCTTTCTCAAAATTTCGATTTTGTATTCGCAACGGATATAAGTCAGCAACAACTTAATCAGGCGTGGCAAGCAGAAAATATTCATTATTCAAGGCAGCCGGCAGAACATACATCCTTCCCTGATCAGCAATTTGATCTTATTACAGTTGCGCAGGCCTTACATTGGTTCGATGTAAAACAGTTCTACAAGGAAGTTTACCGAACCGCAAAACCGGGTGCATGGCTGGCCGCCTGGGGTTATTCCAACTGTAGAATTAATCCGATGCTTGACCCAATCTTGTTGAAGTTTTACCACGAAACTGTTGGCCCCTTTTGGGATGATGCCCGAAAGCATGTTGAGAATCATTATGAAACTTTACCTTTTCCGTTCGAGGAAGTAATTACGCCCAAATTCCATATTCATGTAGATTGGACAGTAAACGATTTTGGAGGTTACCTCGCTTCATGGTCAGCAACACAAAAGTTCATACGGAATAAGGGATTTGACCCAGTGCCTGAATTTATCAAATCAATTCAAAAAATTTGGGGAGATCATCAGCAGGTGAAATTTCCTTTATTTGTTCGATTAGGAAAAATCGATTAGGTCAATCAAGTTCAAAGTCGTTTATCGCAGAATTTTAAATCTTATTTTAGTACTCTTATACCCAGATTGGTGTTCATAAGTAACACTTGCATCAACCTGCTTTGTCAGATATAAAAACCGGCAGGTAAGATTTGAAAACAGTGATAGAACCGCGTAAATTGAATGAATTATTAAGTCAACTGAATCGTACTCAGAGTTTCAAACTGAATGAACACTACTGTAAAAACCTTACCCTCGACAAACATTCTATCCATTGACATCGGAGGGTCAAACATCAAGGGTGTTGTCATGAATCCGGATGGCGAAGTGGTTCAAGCATTCCAGAAAGTTAAAACACCCGATAAAGCCACTCCTGAAAACGTTCTGGAGGCAATTAAAAAACTGGTAATTAATTTTGAGAACTACTACCGGGTATCGGTTGGATTTCCGGGATATGTAAAGAAAGGCATAGTTTATACAGCTCCAAATCTTGATACCGAATCCTGGAAAGGTGTTAATCTGAATTACCTGATCAGCGATGCATTGGACAAACCTGTACGAACCGCCAACGATGCCGACCTGCACGGTATTGGTGTGGTGCGTGGAAAAGGACTCGAGATGGTAATTACACTTGGCACCGGATTTGGCACTGCCTTGCTCCTGGATGGAAACCTGTTGCCCCATCTTGAGCTTGCCCACCATCCAATTACTAAAAAGAATACATACGACACCTACATTGGGGACAGCGCACTCAAACGTATAGGTCCGGTTAAATGGAACAAGCGCGTACAAAAGATTCTGAAGGCGCTGAAAGTGGTTTTTAACTTTGACCACCTTTACATAGGCGGAGGAAATGCGAGTAAAATAAACTTCCGCCTGGATAAAACCATCACCATCATCTCTAATAAAGATGGTATTAGAGGCGGTGCAAGACTATGGCAACTGGATGAGAATCTGTTTATGCGCGCCCGCGAAAAATTTTTACAATGAGCTATTGTAGCAGTCCTGCATTAGACCCTCATGCAGTATACATCAAAGAGGTATTTACTGCCAAATTCGTTTATCTCTGCATTGCTATTCTGTTACCAGAAATTCATGATGACCATTATTGAAACGCCTCGTCTAATTCTAAGGGAGTGGAACCTACACGATGCCGAATCGATGTATCGTCTGAACCTCGATCCTGAAGTGATTCAATACACAGGAGATGTTCCTTTTACCTCTATTGAAGATGCTGCTTTGTTTATATCAAAATACGATCATTATTTCAAATACGGGTATGGACGCTGGGCTGTCATTCATAAAGAATCCAATGAGTTCATGGGTTGGTGTGGATTAAAGTATACCGAAGAATTCAATGAAACGGATATTGGCTTCCGATTCTTTAAGATGCATTGGAATATGGGATACGCCACGGAATCAGCTTCGGCCTGCATTCACTATGGATTTGAAAAACTTAATCTGCAGGAAATCATCGGACGGGCAGTAAAGGCCAATACAGCTTCCATTCGTGTTTTGGAAAAAATCGGAATGACGTTTTATAAAGAACTATCTTTTCATGGTTTGGATGGCGTTATCTACAAAATCCAAAAAAAGAATTCCGTTTAACCGAAATTCTATTACTGTCTGGAAGATAGAATTACCAAACAGGCTTGAATGTAGTCTATGCAAGATTAGTAATCTTTCAATCGTAACAACGCTATCCGATTCAGCAACTCCCTCCGATCAATTGAATGTAAAATAAAAATCACCGGTTAATGAATTGTTTTCCCACGGTATCTGACGTCCGTCCGAAATACCCAATACATCAATACGGGTCATTTTAAAAACTTCTTCCAGCTTTAGACCGGGTGTATTGATGTACTTCATTAGTTTGGATGTGTAAAGTCCGTTTCTTCCATCACCATCGGATGCAACATCGCCCGGGGCCGTTGCAAAGGCCACGATGGATCCTTGTTTTGCACCTTGAGGAGGATCCATTCGCGTAATTCCTTTTTCATCTGATCGTGAGAAACTTCTGAACGGATTATTACGACATGCATCCAGAATAATAATATTTATTCGGTTATTGGAATACTCCATTACTTTAAGCACAGTGTTGGCACTTACACATTCTTCGGCAACTTCAGCTTTGAGTTCAATGTCGGCATCAAGGGGAACCAAGTAATTAACCCCGTCAACCTGTAGTCCGTGCCCGGAATAATAGAACAATCCTACTCCACCTTCACTTATCTCATTTCCAAATTCCCGTATGGCTTCACGCATCTCAGCACGACTGGCATCTTTACGAAGTATGACTTTAAATCCCTTTTCACTTAAGAGTGCCGCCATATCCAATGCATCATTTACGGCATTTTTCAACGGACCAGACTTATACGTGCCATTACCAATAATCAAAGCTGTTTTCCGTTCATTCTTGTAAAACTCAAAATTGGTCGTTATCGACAATGAAGTGCTTATGGTATCTTCGGTCGGTACAATATGAAACGCAGCAGGCTTGCTGTAACCTTTGATTACCTGCTGTGCGATAGCAGGTAATGCCAATAATACCAATAACCCGATTCGAATAAAAGGTAGCATTTGTGAAATTACCCATTCTAAATTTACCAAAATGATTTTTTTCAGAGACGCAATTGGGTTAACTTTATTATTCGTCTTTAGATGGCTTATGAAAAAAGCTGTTTTATATGGGTTTGCCGCTTTCTCTCTTGCTCAGGGTTCGATTGCCCAAAGCATATCCAATGTAATAGCCGAGGCGGTTGGGAGCAAGATCATTGTGCGCTATGATATCGAAGATGCCAATCCCGACCATCAGTTTGAAGTAGCCTTATATTATTCAAAAGATAACTACGCCACAGCTTTAAACAGTGTAAGCGGCAATGGTGCTGGCCCAACCGTTTCTTCCGGGAAAGAACGCGTTATCATCTGGGATGTCCTGAAAGATGTAAAAGAATTAACGGGTGAATACTCATTTGAAGTTCGTGCATTAACAAAATCAAAAGTAGTTGAAGTCGTTACGATGAGTGGTGCCCGTGAACATGCTGTGAACGTTGGAAGTAAAGACGATGCATTCCCAATTATATCCAATACGCTACTGGATTATATCAATGAAGCAAAAGATTTTAAAGACGCTTTTCAAATGCTGGGCATTCAATCTACCGACAGTCGCCAGGCTCTTATTAAACTGACTGATGCGGTTGAGCAATACAACAGGGCGTTCGAGAATTTGAATAAAGAACGCCTCACTTTTGAAAAGTATGTTTCAAGCTACTGGGAGAGTCCCGTTAAATCACTTGAGTTTAAATCGTTGTTAGACTATGCGTTGGGTGATTTACATAGTGTCAATATTCTTACCCTCAATCAGGAACTAACGGTTATTAATGATTTGGCAAACGGAAGGGTAAAGAATACCAACGCCAAAAAGAAGGAACTGGAAAAGGATATCAATGATGAGGTTTTAAAACTGGACAAGCGACTCCAGGAATTGGAGCGGAGAACAAACCGTATTCTCTACGATCTGAGCCAGAATTGATTTTGCATGAATTTTAAACGCCCGGGTTTCAGTTGGCGTTTCCTATAGTTACTTACGTTTTAAATTCTAATACCCGGTATTATGAAGAGGATTAAATCATTCTTGTCAGTTCTGACTTTATTATGGCTGGCGGCTGGGATCTTAACATGCAGCGAACCTGAGAAACCAAAACCGTCCATTACATCCATTGATCCTGCACAAGGACAGATAGGAACTGCCGTTTCAATTATTGGAGAAAATCTATCGTCATCTGTTTCCGTTTCGTTTGGAGGTACCGATGCGCCTATTGCATTCAAATCTGGAACACTGCTTGAAACAGCTGTACCTGCAGGTTTACCTCCTGGAGAGCTATCCATTGTAGTAAAAGCAGATCATGCGTCATCAAACAGCCTTTCATTTAAAGTATTACCCAGCGAACCTGAGATCACCTCCATCGAACCAGATAAAGCATCAACAGGCATGGAGGTTACACTGAAAGGAAAGCATTTAAATACGGCCTCATCCGTAACATTCGGAACTAAAACAACTTCCACTTTAGTAGCAAAGAGTGATACTGAAATTAAACTGGTCGTACCGGATGGTCTTGATCCGGGTGCACTTGATGTAACAGTTACCACCGATGGAGGAATTTCGAATAAAGCGACATTTACCGTTGTTGGTAAACCTACCATCACTTCATTTACCCCAACCATTGGTCCAGTTGGCCGAACAGTATTAATAACCGGGACATTTTTTGAAGAAGCCAGTATGGTGAAATTCGGAGCGGGAGAACAACTCTTATTTGATATAAAAAATGCAACACTTATTGAAACAACCGTTCCTGCTTCTGCAACAACGGGCAAGGTAACCGTTGTAACCCCAGGAGGTGAAGCAGTAAGCACGGTTGATTTTGTAGTTAAAGATGCACCGAAGATAACCAGCTTTACTCCGACCAGCGGAGCCGTGGGCACAGTCGTTACGATAATCGGTGAAAGCTTTGATGCGGGAGGATTGGCGGTGAAATTCGGAAACGGTACGGCATCAACACCTACTCTTGTCAGTCCAACTCAGATAACGGCAACAGTTCCGGCTTCTGCTACAACAGGCAAGATCACGGTAGAAACGGCTGCCGGGTCTGTACAAAGTACTGGCAACTTTACTGTAATTGGTAGTCCTGCCGTCACTTCGTTTACACCTACGAGCGGAGGTATCGGAACTGAAGTAACCATTACGGGATCCAATTTCATTTCTGTTACAAATGTTAAGTTTAATACCACCCTGGTATCCCCCTCCGACTACTCCGTTATTTCCTCAACTCAAATTAAAGCCAAGGTACCCGCAGGTGCAGTGACTGGTAAGATAATGGATCTTCGGCAAATAATTTCACGGTATTGGTTCCACCAACAATTACATCTTTTAGTCCGGTAAGCGGTGCACAAGGAAGCAATGTTGTAATAACAGGAACAGGATTTTTCGCACCCGCCACAGTATCCTTCAACGGAGTAAACGCCCCTGCATTTACTATTATTTCACCAACGCAAATAAATGTCACAGTACCTTCCAATGCAACGAGCGGCAAGATTACTGTAACCAACTCAATTGGTTCGGCTACCAGTGCAGCTACATTCTATGTTACTCCTTTTATCTCAGCCATTAATCCAACATCCGGGAATCCGGGAACTACAATTACCCTTACCGGTACAAACCTGAATAATTCAACAGTCAGGTTTAATTCCACTAACGTAACTCCGGTTACCAATTCCAATACCACCATAACTGCGGTTGTTCCTGCTATGGCTCCCGGGGCCGTGAATGTTTCGGTTGTCAACCCAGGAGGAACCTCAAACAGTAGAACCTTTACAGTGACATCACCGGTAGTGTTGGATGAAATAGTTGCTTCGGCCAATATTGCAGGGCAATTAATCCTTCTTAAAGGCAGCAACTTACTGGGCGCTTCGAAGGTTACGTTTGGAGCCGTACAGGCTAATGTGTTAACTAACACCTCAACTGTGGTTACTGCGTTAATACCGGCCTCGTTGCCTGTAGGAAACTATACCGTACGGGTTGAAACCTCCAACGGAATTTCCAATGGTAAACCGTTTGACTGCTTAAGCGTTCAAAATCCCAATACCGGGGGTGTTACACTAGTCAATGGCTCGGTTGTTACTCCTCCGGGTAATTTCGTGCCTCCTGTTTCGAACCAATGGAGTAACAATGCCGCTTCAAGTGAAAAATTTTTTTTGGAAGAGACCACTTTCAATTCTCCTACAGGAACGTTAAGTGTTGAATACTCCATTGATTTCAATACGGTGGCCAGCGGCACCGGATTTTATGATAAGCCCAATAATTACATTGAATTTACCCTGGCCGGGGTTCGGTATGTTGGAATATGGACACCCCGTAATGCTTTTAATGATGGATTCGATGATTACTGTGTTTATCATTTAACATTGATATCAGCCGAATCAGGCAAACAATTAGAACTTAATGTCAATGTTTTTGGGCCCTGTGAATAAATTATAATGAATCGAAAATCTCTGCTGAAACTCGCCATTCTGTTTTTAATTGTAAATACGGTTCAGGCACAATCGAAAAGAAGACAGATTTATGACTCCCTTCTGGTGGGAGATAAAATTACCCCGATCGTATCATCCGTAATGATGCCAAAGGGTTATACGGAGATTATTCTCTCCAATTCCATGTTTACTACCAATTCGGTGTATAATTCAGATGGTGAGTCATTAAATCTGAACAATCGGATTACCTACCTTTTTAATACGCTTCAGGTTACTTACGGTGCTTCTTCTTCAGCACGTTTTAATGTTGGGCTTGATGTTTCTTATCGCACCGGTCGTGCAGATTCCGATCCGGAAAGTTCTCCCTGGAAGGTATTTGGCAACAGCAGCGAAGGATTAATCGAATATGAACGTGGACTCACTTCAATTGGATTACGGGCACGGTATGTTCCAACACGAAACCGAAATTTCGTTATTCAAAACACGTTTGTCGTGCCCTTTGGCTCATCCGACCCGGATAATGAATTTCTGGGTGATAACCGGTATGCGTTCAATACCCAATTTCTGTATACGTACCTGGCGGGAAGAAAAGTATTTCTATTTGGCCAGGCGGATGTACTGTATCGGTTTAAAGACGATCGGTATGAATCCGATTTTACAATTCCGATTAATCTGTATTGTTCATACAT
>JALOMY010000011.1 GCA_025455225.1 Cyclobacteriaceae bacterium
TGGCTAGGCGCCTATGACATCATCAATGAACCCAACTGGGGCTTTGAAAGCCAAGACGATCGTAACGGGTGTAATGAACAAACTAATGTTCCTCTTAAAAAATTGATGGTGGATATTACGAATGTTATCCGTGAGGTAGATAAGAATCACATCATCATCATTGAAGGTAATTGTTGGGGAAATAACTACAATGGCATTCTGCCCTTGTGGGACAACAACACGGTGATCAGCTTTCACAAATACTGGAATTTTAACGATCAGGCTTCTGTTCAAAAGTTTGTCGATATCCGTAAGCAATACAATGCACCGGTATGGCTTGGCGAATCCGGAGAGAACTCAAACGTCTGGTTCCGTGATGCCATTCATCGGATGGAAGAAAATTCAATAGGCTGGGCGTGGTGGCCCTTGAAAAAACTGGGGTACAATAATCCATTAGAAGTGAAGGTGCCCGCGAACTACCAGAAGATATTGGATTATTGGTCGAAGAAAGGGGAGAAGCCAACGACTGATGAAGCGTTTCAGGGTATGATGCAACTGGCCGAAAACCTGAAACTTGAGAACTGCATTTACCACCCTGATGTGATTGATGCCATGTTTCGGCAAATCCGAACAAATGAAGTGATTCCTTATAAAAATTACATCATGAAAATGGGTCTGATAATTCCGGCAGTTGATTATGATCTGGGTCGAAACGGATTTGCTTATTTCGATCGGGATACAGCGAATTACTGGGTATCAACCGGTAAGGGTGGCGAAGGTAATAGGGGTCATACGTACAGGAATGACGGTGTGGATATAAAGGGTAACGAAGGAGAATATTATGTTGATCACTTTGAAACCGGAGAATGGTTACAGTATACTGTGAATGTAAAAAATAAGGGAAAGCATGAACTCACCATTACCGTATCCGCGAAAAACGGGGCTGAACTTACTATCGCTGTTGCTGGCCAAACATTTAGTATTGCAGTTCCGGCTGGTGATTCGTGGGTAACACTTGGCGCTGGAATGGTAAAATTCAATCGCGGAATGAATATCGTACGAGTTGAAGTACGCAGTGGTGAATTACGGATGAAGAATATCCGTGTTCAATAAGAAAGCTGAAAATATCAAAAGTTTGTTTTCACATGAAAGCATTCGGTAGATATCTTTTATATTTTGCTCCGATCAAGTTGCATATTGGAATTATAATCATGTTAACTTTCATTTTCTACCCTATAGTTTAACCGTAAACGTATTATCCGATGATTATGAAAAAGTTCATTCTGGTCTTCATCATTGTACTAGCGTATGAAGTCCATGCACAAAAAGCAGACAATCGTTATTTTGAAATGCGCACCTATACTTGTCCGGAAGGTAAACGTCCGGAACTGATTAAACGCTTTCAGGATCATACGCTCAACTTATTCAAGAAGAATGGTATTGAAAGCATAGCTTACTTTCTTCCGGTGGATGAATCGAATTATACCTTAACATTTATCATTGCCTATCCGGATCAGGCCTCGCGTGATAAATTATGGAACCAGTTTTTCAACAGTCCAGAATGGCAAAAAGCATATAAAGAATCTGAAGTTAACGGTCCGCTCGTTTCCAATGTGCAACAGGTCTTTATGACTGTGGCCCCTGAATTAAGTTCAGGCATTGCCAATTTGAAAAGTGAGGATCGAATTTTCGAAATGCGCACCTACTATATGCATCCGGGAAGGGTGGAAGCCATCAACGCCCGCTTCCGCGATCATACACGCGCCTTATTTGAAAAGCACGGTATGACCAATGTGGTCTACTGGTACACCGTTGAATCAGATGGAAGTCAGTCTAAACTGGTTTATCTGCTGGCGCATAAAAATCTAGAGTCAGCCAAAGCATCATTCGATGCATTTGGAAAGGATCCGGCATGGATCAAAGTGCGTGATGAATCACAAGCCAGCGGACCGATTGTTGAGAAAATTGTGTCGGTTTACTTCAAGGCTTTGCCATTTTCACCCATGCAATGAGCAAAGGGAAACAATCAAGAATGTCTTCAATCAGTAATCATTCCGTAGACTGACTTTTATCAGGGACTGATTTCTGATGATCTGTAAATTTATCTGTTCAAAAACCAAAATATATGAAACAATCCCGCAGAAAATTTATCACCACCACTGCCAAAGCTTCACTGGCTGCAGGTATGGCAACATCATTGCCGTGGGAATCACTAGCCGGAATAAATCAGATGGTATCCGCTAACGACAAAATCAATGTCGGGGTAATAGGAGTAAACGGTATGGGTTGGTCCAATACGCAGTCCTTCCTTAAGATCCCTGAAATTAATGTTGTGGCTCTCTGTGATGTGGATGAGAATGTGCTGAACAGGCGCAAAAATGAATTATCCGATAAGGGCATGAAAGCCAAGACATACAATGACTACCGTAAGATGCTTGAGGATAAAGATCTGAATGTGATTATCATCGGCACGCCTGATCACTGGCATTGTTTGCAGATGGTGGAAGCCTGTGCCGCGGGCAAAGATGTGTATGTGGAAAAGCCGGTGGGTAATTCCATTGTAGAATGTAATGCAATGGTAGCGGCACAAAAGCGTTACGGTAGAGCCGTGCAATGCGGACAATGGCAGCGAAGCGTTCCGCATTTTGTGGATGCACTTAATTTTATCCGGTCGGGTAAGCTTGGAAAAATCAGAACCGTTAAGGCTTGGGCTTACCAGGGATGGATGAGAAACATTGAAGTAAAACCGGATGGGCCTGTTCCCGCTGGAGTGAATTACGATATGTGGTTGGGTCCTGCTACCAGGCGTCCATTCAATCCGAACCGTTTTCATTTTAACTTCCGCTGGTACTGGGATTATGCCGGTGGGTTAATGACCGACTGGGGCGTTCACCTGATTGATTACGCATTGCTGGGTATGAATGCTTCGTTTCCGAAATCCGCCATAGCAGTAGGTGGAAAATTTGCTTACCCTGATGGAGCACACGAAACACCTGATTCGCTTATAACTGTGTATGAATTTGACGGATACAGCATGCTGTGGGAGCAAGCCCAGAGCATCAGTAATGGTAATTACGGTAAAGATCATGGCATATCATTCATTGGAAATAATGGAACGCTTGTGCTGTGGCGTGGAGGATGGGAAGTGATAGCGGATGAAAAGCGAATGGAGGCTGTGCCGGTTCAACCCGTGAAAGATTCCGGTCTTGATTTCCATACGGTTAATTTTATCGAAGCGGTGAAAAGCCGTGACTTCACGAAACTGGCCTGCCCGATTCAGGATGGAGCCCATGTTGCCAATGTTTGCCAGATGGGAAATATTTCTTACCGAACCGGAAATAAGGTAACGTGGAATCCGACTTCTCAAAAATTCAACGAGGAGGGGGCCAACGCATACCTCAGTGCGCAATATCATAATGGGTATTTGATTCCCAAAGTATAGAACAACAACCAGGTCCTAGTTGAATGTGATGGTCCGGTCATACTTTTTATGTGCACTTTTATTTTCTGTGTGGGTATCAATTGCCCAATCGTCCGGAGTTTTTATTCGGATTAACCAGGTAGGTTATCTTCCAGATGAAAGAAAAGTCGCGATTGCATTTTCGAATCAATCCGTAAAGGGAAAATTTGACTTAATTGATCGTACAGGAAAGTCGGTTTGGTCGGGAACCATTAAATCATCACAAGCTCCGGGATATGATTCACACCGGTTTTACTACGACCTGGATTTCAGTGCCTTCACCAAATCCGGTGAATATGTTATCCGGATTTCTTCCAGGAAAGCAGAGTCTTCTGTTTTTAAAATTAATGCATCGGTTTATGGTACATATCACGAAGACCTGTTGGAGTTTATGCGTCAGCAGCGTTGTGGTTACAATCCGTGGTTCGATGCAACCTGTCATGAGAAAGATGGGCGATCCATGGGCGGTCCCATGCCCGATTCAACGTATGTGGATGTAACCGGTGGTTGGCATGATGCGGGTGATCAGTTAAAGTACCTGATCACCGGAAGTAATGCTACGGCTCGCATGATAATGGCCTGGCAACTTTTTCCGGATCGGTTTACCGATGAATTCAATGCTCTTGGCCAACCGGGTGGCAACGGTATTCCTGATATCCTGGATGAAGCCAAATGGGGACTAGACTGGATTCATAAACTTCATCCTGAACCGGGTCAGTTGTTCCACCAGGTAGCTGATGACCGGGATCATATCGGGTGGAAATTACCTTCGTATGATCAAAGCGATTATGGATGGGGAAAGAATTCCTACCGTGCCGCCTATTTTGCAACGGGTGAACCCCAGGGGTTCGGCAAGTATAAAAGTCAGGCAACGGGCATTGCCAATGTAGCGGCCCGTTCTGCTGCGGCTATGGCATTGGGTTATCAAGTCTGGGAAGAGAAGCATTTGGATGAAGCGTATGCCATCAGGTGCCTGATAGCTGCTGAAGACCTTTACCGGATGGCGAAGAAACAGGAAGGATATCAGCAAGGCAATTCATACGGTGCTCCTTACCGGTATAATGAAGATACCTGGACCGATGATATGGAATGGGCCGCTGCAGAGTTATTCAAAGCCACCGGCAACAAAAAATACCTGCAGGATGCCCTGCATTATGCTGAACAAACCAATACGCTTTCCTGGATCGAAACCGATACAACGGCACACTACCAGCATTACCCGTTTTTAAATATTGCGCATTATGTATTGTATCCCCTGGTAGACGATGCATTTAAAAAGAAGCTGGCAGGCTATTACAAGGTCGGAATTGAAAAGACGCTTAGACGAGCCAACAGCAATGCATTTCAATATGGTGTTCCGTTTATCTGGTGTTCGAACAACCTGGCGGTAGACCTGGCGTTGCAAATACTCTTATATGAGAAAATGTCGGGTGATTATCAGTATCATAACTATGCACTCGCAATTCGCGATTGGTTGCTCGGCAGAAACCCCTGGGGAACCAGCATGGTTACTTCAATACCCCGAAAGGGTGAATACCCGGTTGATGTACACACCAGTACCTGGGCATTAACTAAAAAAGAGGTTCCTGGTGGTTTGGTCGATGGCCCGATTTATAAGTCCATTTACGATCGGCTACTGGGACTAACATTAACCCAACCTGATGAGTTTGCATCGTTTCAGAACTCGTATGTAGTTTATCATGATGATATCGGGGATTATTCCACCAATGAACCCACCATGGATGGAACCGCTTGTGCCATTATGCTGATGGCATGGTGGTCGGAGGGGCGCTAATTCGGATAAGTCCCAGCTTTCGCGAAATTTATGTTTTATACCTGTTTTAGCGAATTATTGGATTTTAAAGTGTCCTTTAAAGGACTCACAAACCGTTAATAAAGTAGGCTAAACATCTGGCCTGGTTTCGTGTTATCTTAACACTTCTTATAACCAGGAATCTTAACTTTTTGAATTTGCGATGAAATACGCTCAACGTATTTGTAGAAATATTTTGCCGCAGGGAACCCATTTGTTTGTTGTCGTTGTAATTCTTGCAGCTCCGTCAATTTTTGGCGTTGCACAGGATCTACAAGTCGAAGTACAGGGCCATGTAGTGGACGAGAGCAATGCAGATGTACCATTCGCCAATATTGCACTCTATAACCTGTCGGATTCAAGCCTGGTAACCGGAGCCGTGTCGGATGAAAAGGGTCGTTTCTCTTTTAAGTCTGCTCCCGGTAAGTACTTTGTTAAAGTAAGCTTTCTTTCCTATGAGGATAAAGTTATTCCCAATATCACAATAAACTCAGAACCAGTAGCATTGGGTGCAATTCGTCTTATCGCTTCTCAATCCGTTCTTGATGAGATCGTTGTTGAGGGTGAACGTAGCACGATGGAGTTACAGCTTGATAAACGCGTGTTTAATGTTGGCAAGGATCTTACAAACATAAGCGGGAGCGCAGCCGATATATTGGATAATGTACCTTCTGTTAACGTTGATGTGGAAGGCAACGTTAGCCTTCGGGGTAGTCAGAATGTGAGAATATTAATCGATGGCAAGCCTTCCGGACTTACCGGTATCAGTACGGCCGATGCCCTTCGGCAGGTACAAGCCAATCTGATAGAAAGTGTTGAGGTTATTACTAATCCATCGGCACGTTACGATGCCGAAGGCGAAGTTGGTATCATTAATATCATTCTGAAGAAAGAATACAGGAGAGGAATAAACGGAGCTTTTACCTTAAATGCAGGATATCCCGATAATTATGGGGGATCATACAACCTTAACTTCAGGGGAAATAAGTTCAATTTCTTTTCCAGTTATGGAATCAGTTACAGAGAAGGTCCGGGTTCGGGTTCATCGTATCAGCGGTTTAATCTGCCTGATACAACCTTTGCCTACGAACAGAATAACCGAAGAATTCGTGGTGGATTATCGCACAATATCATTGGCGGATTGGATTATTATTTCAGTGAAAAGAGTATACTAACTGGTTCCTTTGTATACAGACGATCGGATGGACTGAACACTGCGCAGGTAGAATTCAGGGATCTGGATGCTTCCAATGCACTGATAAGAACCGTTGTACGGGAAGAACGTGAAGAGGAACCGGAAGACAATTCAGAAATCGGTTTGAGTTACAAAAAGGAGTTTATGAAGGAGGGTAAAACGTTCACAGCCGATTTTAAGTGGATTGAGAATGTTGAAACTGAAATATCGCAGTTCACAGAGACGGACGACAGTGACAATAGTATAACAAATCAACGGGCGTACAATACCGAGAACGAGCGTAACCTATTTATTCAGGCCGACTATATAGCGCCTTTCAAAAAGGAAGGAAAATTTGAAACCGGACTACGAAGTACGTTGCGGGTAATCGATAATGATTTTCTTGTGGAGGAACAGAACGATGAATCGGAATGGAATGCACTTCCTGCTTTTGACAACAACATGATATATACTGAAAATATTTATGCAGGTTATGTCATGCTCAGCAATCAGGTTGGAAAATTCTCTTACCAGGCAGGACTACGGGGTGAGCTTACAGATATTTCCGTTGAACTTAAGAATTCAGAAGACATCAATTACCAGACTTATTTCAATCTGTTTCCGAGTACACACGTTGCATACAAGATTAATGAGCAGAAAACGTTGCAGCTGAGTTACAGTTATCGCCTGAGCAGGCCCGGCTTCAGAGATCTTTTACCGTTTTCCAACTTCACCAATAACCGATCGCTTTCAACCGGTAATCCCGATTTGAGGCCAGAATATACACATTCCATTGAGGGCGGATACCTGCTGAACTGGAAGTCGGGTTCCATACTATCAAGTGCCTATTACCGAAATCGTATTGGGGTCATAGAAGAAATTACCATCGTAGATTCAGTCGGTTACGACAGAAGATTCCCGATCAACCTTTCCGCTGAGGATGCATATGGATTGGAATTCAATCTCTCGTGGAATCCGGCCGATTGGTTTCGATATACAGCTAATGCAAACTTTTATCGGGCAGTTACAAATGGTGAATATGATGATCAAGTCTTTTTCCGTGACACGTATACCTGGACCGGACGCTCCATCGCGAGGATAACGTTTCTTAAGAAATGGGATTTTCAAACCAGTTTGAATTACAGGGCACCTCAAATTACACCACAGGGAAGAAGCCTGTCGGTGTACTCAATTGACCTGGCGCTTGCCCGTGATTTGATGAAAGGAAACGGAACGATTACACTCAGTGTAAGAGATTTGTTGAATACCAGGCGCTGGCGAAACGAAGTAATCAGTGATGAATTTTATTCCAAATCCGATTTTCAATGGCGTGCACGGCAGTTTCTTCTAACGTTTACCTACCGCCTCAATCAAAAGCGTGATGTAAATAAATCAAATGAAGGCAGGGATTTTAACGATGGTGATTTCTGAGATTAACTCCAGTAATAACATATGTCACTTAAAATGTCGTTTAAAAGATGCTTACTTTTGAATACGTTATTTTTATACTCCTATGACCATGATAAACCGATATGCAGGTGAAATACGGATTAATCCCGTTTCGATTTTACGCAATGACGATTTCAATAATGAAGGAGAAATTTTGGACATACAGGTAACGCTTCAGGAAGCCATTACCATTAACCAGAAAATCAGCGAACGCCTTAAACAATTAAAATCCTGGCTGAAGGAAAATCATCTTGCCGGGAAGCTTCGGTTTAATTTTGCACCGGGTGGATACATTGCTGTTCAAGGATTAAGTGACCACGAGTTACTGACTTTAGAATCAGAAGGATTGATTGATCTTTTCGATTATGCAACCGATAAAGAGTGGGTCAAAAAATATGGACATCATTTTGGTTTGATCTGGGAGAATGGGAGAGCAGTTTTAATAGATGAGCAATGATCAATAGTGGGTTGATAGCTAAGTGCCAGAATCTTGAGCTCTAAATCTAAAAAATATAAGTTTTAGCTATTCTAAATTTCCCAGAAACTAGTATCTAATATCCAGCATTGTTCAGAATTGTGCGACCAGCCACGCCACAAGAATTCCTGCATAATTGGCGAGTCCGAATCCAAGAAGTGATAAGGCAATTCCTGCCGGCAATAATTCCTTGTTTTTGATTGAAGATGCCATCTGAGCTACAAAAGGAGGTCCCATAATGGTGGCGGTACTGCTGAGCATAAAACTGTCGGTATCCGCCCGGATGATTCTGGAAAGCAGAAGATGAACCGTAATGATACAGACTATAACACAGATATTGAAGATTAAGTAATTACCCCCGATAGTAGCTAATTGACTGAAATCGGTTAGGTAGCCGGCCGAAAGTCCGAATATCAATAATAAGTACTGTGCATAGGGAAACACTCCGTGCAGGGTTCGTAAGAATTGATTGAATGAAAGCAAAATTCCCAGCGTAGTTAACGTCAGCATTAATAAAGCCTGGTTAAGTTCACCGCGTGCATCCGGAACAAGAAAAGCCGGAACCAGGGAAACGGCAATGCTCAGAATGGCGACTACAGTTGCAATGAGCAGGGGGCCAATTGCTGCCCACGATATTTTTTTTGGGGGAAAGGGAAAATGTTGGGCATCATCTGTTTCGGCCTCAAGAACAACCGGATTCACCCTGGATTGGAATGCCGGTAATATCAATCCAATGAGAGTTTTACCAAATCCCATCAGGAGAAAGAAGTACAAGCCAGAACAAATCGTATCGGTTGCATTCAGAATGAGGAAAATGTGCTCGTCTGCGTGAAGGGCTTTGCTGATGGCCACCATATTAGGTGTTCCGCCAATGTAAACGCCAGCCATCATTCCTGAGATTATCGGAACATCATCAAAGCTGTTTTTGAACAGAAAGCCCATCAGAAGCGTGATGGCAACAGTTGAGAAAACTCCGAGAAAGAATACCAGCGTAATCTTGCCAGTATACTTTACCCAATCGGTAACATTATTGACCATCAGCAATAATGGAATGGCAATTAAGACAGAGATAAAAGCAGTAACCTGGGCACCTTGCACTGACAGACTGTTGATCTTTTCCATCATGATCTCATCCGTCCAGCTGTATAACCAGATGGCTTTACTGTTGCCGAGGACCATACCGATTCCATAACAAATAACAATATCACTGAGCAGCCGATTGACTTTATATTTTTGACTCAGCCGGATCAGGTAAGCCGGTAGAAAAACAAAGACAAAAATCTGGGAAGCAATAACAACCGCGTTAATCATACTTTGAGTTACACTAGTTTTGTTGGCTTAAACCTAAATCAACAATTAAAACCTGGGTCAAATCCAGAATAAGTATATGCAATTTTTGGCATAATAATTTACGTATTAATCGGTAACGGATAGTTGTGTCTGTAACTTTAGTCACACAGAACAGATGATAATTCTCATCCAATCGATGTGATGGGCTTCATCGACCCGAACACATACCTATGCTACCTAGCATTCATAATTTCTATCCAACTAATTAACCATTAACTTTATGAAAGCTCGAATTACAGCATTATCGTTGATAATGCTTCTATCGTTATGGTCATTTGCACAAACCGGTCATATAATGCAGGGAGTAGGTGCCGTTAATATGTCCATGGGTGGAGCAGGCACGGCTCAACCAACGGATATCAACGGTCCTCTATTATGGAATCCGGCAGCTATTTCATCGTTTAACAAAACGGTTCTTTCAGTAAATGCAGGAGCCTTTTTCTCGTCACCGGAATTATCTTCTTCATTACCGGCCGATATTCTGTTTCAGGGTTCTCCAGCATTAAGCGGAACAACCCAGGATGCACGCGGAACTTCCATCATGCCGGCCATATCCATGGTTTTCGGTAAGGAAAACAGCAAACATACATTTGGTTTTTCGGCATTCGGGGTAAGCGGCTTTGGTGTAACTTTTCCTGAAGAAGCCAATAATCCATTGAGCCCTGATTTTGATCCATCGCAACCATCAAATCCAATCAATTATCCTCAGCAGGCAGGTGGCTTTGGACGTCTCGAATCGGATTATATGCTTATGCAAATCAGCGTAGCGTATGCGTATGCCATTTCTGAAAAGGTATCCTTGGGTATTCAACCCAATTTTAATTATTCGGCATTAAAGCTTTATCCGAATCCTACTTCATCTCCCAATCCTGAAAAAGGTTATCCTTTGGCCGACCGTACCTCGGCTTTAGGATATGGAGCACAAATTGGATTGTTCTTTGATTCTAAAACCGGGTTCAAACTTGGTTTATCCTACAAGACCCCGCAGTACTTTGATAGCTTTGAATTTTCCAATGAATACCTGGATGGCACCGAAGGCCCTTCCAATTCATTTACTATGAATTTCCCAGGCATCCTTTCGTTAGGTACCGGATATTCGACAGACAAAGTTGATCTTGCACTGGATGTGCGCCAAGTATTTTACGAAAACACAGAAGGATTTTCTGAAAAGGGATGGACTGAGACTGGTTCCGTAAGCGGATTTGGCTGGAAAGACATGACTGTAGTTTCATTTGGTGTTCAGTATAAGGGATTTGATAAACTACCAGTACGCTTAGGTTATACTTACAGTACCAATCCGATAGATCCTCAGTTAGCTTTCTTCTCAACACCGGCAACTGCCATTATCAAAAATGCCGTTCAGGTTGGACTGGGTTACGAGTTTTCAGATCGGTTTACTTTGAATGGAGTTTATCACTATGGAACTAGCTCAGGATCTACCGAAGGTAAGTTGATGAATCCGCAGTTAGTTCAGGCCTTTCCGCCTTATGGTGAGATACCGGGTTCAACTGTTTCCTATACTATGACGACCTCGATGGTCATGTTTGGAATCAATTATACAATAAGTAAGTAGTAAACTGGATAAGTAGTTGATTTTATTAAATCATCCCTGATGGATCACGTTAAAGATCTTAAAGTAATCCATCAGGGATTTGTTATTTATTCGATCCGACCATCATGTCAATTTAATCGGAAATTCCCGAATCCGTTTTCCAGTAGCCGCGTAAATCGCATTGGCTAAGGCAGGTGCAACCGGAGGAACCGGTGGTTCACCTATTCCTGTAGGTTTCTCATCGCTGTCTACCAGATGAACGTGAATGGAACCAGGTGCATCCGTCATACGAGCCACCAGGTATTTATCAAAATTGGTCTGTTCACTTTGACCGTTCTTAAATGTGATATTTCCTTTAAGGGCTCCGCTCAGTGCAAAAACAAATCCGCCTTCAAATTGATTGATAACAGCATTTCGGTTAACAACCTGGCCGCAATCAACTGCATAATGTGCTTCAGGAATGGTCAGCTTTCCTTCTTCATCAATTGCGACATGCACCACACAGGCGACATAGGAAATAAAACTCTTATGAGCACAAATGCCCATGCCATGTCCTTTTGGTAAGGATTTTCCCCAGCCTGATTTTTCAGCTGCGAGTTCAATAACGTTGCGCAGGCGTGCCGTGCTCCATGGAAATTTATCAAGGGGTTCACCGTAATTTTCAAAGCCCTCCATGTATTCATTGAATGGAATCAGGCGGTCGGGCCCTAACAGTTCAAGCAGATTTTGAACCGGATCTGCTTTTCTATACGCAGCAATTTCATCCAGCATACTGCCAATGGCAAATGCATGTTGAATGTTACTTACCGATCGTAACCACCCAATGCGGGTACGTGAAGGTGATTCAATAGCTTCGCAAGAAATATTAGGTATGGCATAAGGAAAATCAACCATGCCCAATTGAAGTTCTCCACCACTGGGTGTTATCTCGTTCGAGTTGGTGGTGCCACCGATCGGGGGGAAAGCGCTACGATGAATCCAGCCTGTTACTTTCTTCTGATTGTCAAAAGCAACTTCTATACGTTGTACACTGCAGGCGTGGAAAAAATCATGAGTCAGATCATCTTCACGGGTCCATACAACTTTTACAGGGATTCCTTCCATCTCTTTGGCAACAAGAGCAGCTTCAACGGCAAAGTCAGGTTTTGATTTTCTTCCAAAAGCACCACCGAGTAACGTTACATTAACGGTTACATTTTTTGCATCCAGGCCCAATGCACTTGCCACGCTGTCGCGAATCCATTGCGGTGATTGAACCGGAGCCCATACTTCGCATTTGCCATCTTTAAATAAAGCACTGGCGTTGGGTGGTTCCATGGGGGCATGTGATAAATGCTGTGTAACATACACTGCATCCAGTACTTTTGCAGCACTTCGAATCGCCTGGTCAGCTGAACCGTTTGCCCGTTTAACGATGCCTTTGCTTTTTACTTTTTCTTTCAGTTGGTTGATGTAGTCATCGGAATTGTAATTTCCATTTACACCATAATCCCATTCTACTTTAAGTTTTGTACGGGCCTGAATGGCCGACCAGGTATTGTCGGCAACAACTACAATTCCACCTTGAGGTTTATCAAACCCGGCCGGAAATCCGGAAGCCGGCATTTCAAAAATTTTAGTTACTCCGGCAACTTGTTTGGCCTCCTCATCGGAGAAACTCTTTACCTTTCCACCGGCTACCGGGCAACGCATAATAACTGCATATTTTAATCCGGGTTTTACAACATCCAATCCATAGATTGCAGTTCCTTTTACAATATCAGGCACATCGTAAAGTCCGATTGCTTTACCGATGTACTTCCATTCGTCTTTTGGTTTTAGTGTAATTTCTTCTTCTTTAGGTAGGGTTAGCTCGGTAGCAATTGCGGCCAATTCACCAAAGCCCAGTTTTTTTCCGGAAGCATGAACAACCTCGTGGTTAAGGGCTTTACATTCTTTCACATCCACTCCCCATTTACGGGCAGCAGCCTGTTCCAGCATCAGGCGGGCAGTAGCGCCAGCTTTACGCATGGGTTCGAAAAACATGCGTACCGAAAATGATCCATCTGTATTCTGGTTGCCGTATTTAGCTTCATCACCCTCAGCCTGAACAATGGTTACCCGGCTCCAGTCCGCCTCCAGTTCATCGGCAATAATCATGGGTAAACTGGTGCGGATACCGGTTCCCATTTCCTGCCGGTGAGCTACGATGACCACACTTCCATCACCATTAATGGTTAAATATACATTTGGTGAAAAGGATGCATTGCTTTCACCGGGTGAACACGCCCATTGTAACCCAAGCGCAATTCCGGTTGTGGTAAGACCAGTAGCTTTAAGAAAGGTTCTGCGGTCGATCTTTTTCAGGATGCCGGAGGTTGATTCAACGGATGAAGGTTTCATGTGGATGGATTAACTGCATTAATTTAATCAAAGTTTTTACTCCCTGACAGGAAAGGAGATAAGAATTGATTAAGAAGATTTTTTTCTGTTGTCAAACCCGGTTTCTACCACTTACGGATTCCTTTTAGTGCAGATGGAGTTGTCGTGTTGTTTTTCAGATTCAATATGTATATTCAGGCTTTACCAACCTCAAACACTTATGGGATACGAAAACAATCGAAGAATCTTTTTACGTAATCTTGGGCTTGCCGCAGTAGGGACAACATTGGTTCCTTCTATTTTATCTGCTTGTGGAAAGAAAGCTGCGGAAACAACTGCCGAACCTGAAATCACTACTGCGACCGGAGAAATGTTTTTCAAAATTTCATTGGCCGAATGGTCGCTGCATAAGGCCTTATTTGCCAATGAAATGACCAACATGGATTTCCCTGCAAAAGCAAAGAATGATTTTGGAATCGATGGTATTGAATATGTAAATCAGTTTTTCATGGATAAAGCCCAGGATAAAACCTACCTGGGAGAACTTAAACAACGCTGCAGCGATCTTGGCGTTACCAGTTTATTGATAATGTGTGATGGTGAAGGGTTTTTAGGTGATCTGAATGCAGCCGAACGTAACAAGGCAGTTGATAATCATAAAAAGTGGGTTGAGGCTGCTCAATTTTTGGGGTGTCATTCTATCCGTGTGAATGCCTTCGGAAGAGGAACTGCGGAAGAAGTTGCTGCGGCCGCTACCGATGGATTGAGAAACCTCTCGAAGTTTGCTAAAGACTTTGGGATTAATGTAATCGTTGAAAATCATGGTGGCCATTCGTCCGATGGTAAGTGGCTTACTTCGGTTATTGCTGCAACGGAAATGGATAATTGTGGTATTTTACCTGACTTTGGAAATTTCTGTATTAAACGCTCAGATGGATCTGAATGGGGTGGCGAGTGTATTGAAGAATACGACCGTTACCTGGGTGTTGAAGAATTTATGCCCTTTGCAAAGGGCGTAAGTGCCAAGAGCTATGACTTTGATGAGAATGGAAACTGCATCGAAACCGATTACGACAAAATGCTTCGCATCGTCAAGGCATCAGGCTATACCGGTTATATCGGTATTGAATACGAAGGCAGTAAACTTTCTGAACCCGATGGTATCAAGGCTACCAAAGCCTTGATGGAGCGGGTTGGCCGTTCATTAGTCTGAACGATCGGAACAGTAATTACTATAAGTTGAAATAACGGCTGAAACTATCAGCCGTTATTTTTTTGAATCGGATTTTAAAAGTAAACCGATCATTAACTGGACTTATCGAATAAGTGAAAATTAAATCTCCCGGAGAAGCGGCCTTGTTAAACAAGTTGGTCCACCGCCACCTTTAATGCTGATTTCATTTCCGGTGTAGGTATGCACCTGGCACCCGGCTTCTTCCAGTCGCTTCTGTGTCAGGGGATTTCCTGAAACCATGAGACAATTACGTGGAGACAAGGCAAGTACGTTACATCCCATTGAATCCCATTCTGATTCGGGAACTTCAACAAATGAAATACCCCGATCCAACAAATACTGACGAAAAGAGATGGGCATAAGGGGAGAATAAACAACGGCCAGATCCTTATCAACCGGACTAAATACAGACATCAGGTGAAAGACATCGGAGGGACCTTTGTAATGGGGCATGTCGGCCACAATAATACTGATGCCGTGAGGTTCGAGTAATTCTTTTAATTGCCGGATGCCATCCGCATTGGTACGGTATGTATGTCCAACGGCAAGTGTCTTATCATCCAGCCAGGCTACATCACCACCCTCAACAGTTCCGGGTGGTTGAATAATACCGAGTATAGGTATCTGTTCTGTCAGGAAGGCGTGCATGGAAGCAGCGGGTTCAGGCTTTCGTGCAACTTTGCCCATATTACATAGTATCATTCCATAATCAGTTGCAAGGGATGCATCCCGGCAATAAATGGAATCGAGTGTAACGGAATGATCTTCGGGGAAATATTTCAATTCAACTCCTTCTGCCTGCAACAGTACTTCAAACTTTTGGTATTCTTCTTCAGCAAGGATAAGATCAGGCCTGGAGAGATAATTCAAGTCCTTCCATTCAGAAGATAATTTTTGATCGCTGATGAAAGCTTCGTTGGGTCGTTTAATGAATACCGTTTTAAGCTTTCCATATTCCGAATGATGAGTAAGTTTCATAATTCTACTTTCGTGAAATCAACATCCAGGCATAAAATGGCAGTCCGGTCATGAGAAGAATAAATCCCCAATACACAATTTCTTCTCCCGATCCCATAACTGCCCACATCGAATAAACAAAAGCCAGAAGGGCGATACTGTATTTAGCCACATTTACTTTTTTTAGGCCGTTCAATTTACTTTCCAGAATAACATATGAAACTGTTGAAAATAAATAGGCCACCAGGCAAGTAAGTGTAGAAAGAAGTACAATGAACATATAGGTATCAGCCAGGCTTTTGCTGAAGTTCATGCTCATGAGAAAGGAGATAAGAATACTGGAAATAATAATGCCTATGGCTGGTGTTCCTCTTTTGTTTTCAAAAGCAAAGATCCGGGGGAACAATGAGTCACGTGCTGCGGCAAATGGCATCTGCCCCTGAACCAATATCCAGCCGTTCAAGGCTCCAAACGTTGAGACCACTGCACCGGCTGCCACAAGGTAGCGACCTGTTTCACCCCAGATGGAAGCTGCAGCATCAGCAAAGGGTGCAGATGATTGATGCAGGTCACCCGGAGGTATCAAACCCATAACAGCGGCCGTACTGGCAATATAAATGAAAGTGGCAATGAAGGTACCTAATACCGTTGCCCGAGGAATGGTTTTATCCGGATTCTTAACATTCTCCGAGGGAATGGTAGCACATTCCAATCCCAGGAAAGCGAATAGAGTAAGTGTAGTTGCACTGGTTATAGCCGAGAGGTTGGATTGATCGCTTACATTGAATGGAATAAAGTGTTCTGCCTTGAAATAAATAAAACCTACCAGGATGATGAATACCAGTGGCGTTATCTTAAGGATGGTTGTAATGAGCTGTACGATGCCTGCTTCGCGGATTCCACGCGTATTAATCCAAGTCAGAAACCAGATCGCGGAAAGTCCGGTAATCACTGCCATAAGAGGATTATGATCCAATACAGGCACAAAGGCTGAAAGGTAACTAACGAAACCCACTGCGATGGCCGCATTGGTACACCAAACCGAGATCCAATATCCCCAGGCCACGAGGAATGCCGGAAAGGTGCCCATGCCATCGCGTGTGTAAGCATACGGTCCGCCAGTAGCTTTCGGATTGATCTTGCTTAACCAACTGAAAACCATTGCCATGCATAATGCCCCGGTTCCGGATACAAGCCAACCTACGATACTGATTCCACCATAAATACCCAGCGTAGCGGGTAACATAAAGATGCCGGATGCAATCATGTTGCCCACAACCAATGAAGTAGTGGTCCATAAACCAATAGGTTTGATTGGCTTTGTCATCGATGCGGTTAATATCAATTAATTAACCGGAATCACCTAATATGAAAAACTAAAATGAGATGTTATTTTGATCGGTTCGAACGGAACCTGGCGGATGCTGCCTTATTTGTTATTTTTTTATCTCTTCGTAGGTTATCTATTCCGCGGTCTGTTTTCTATTCGTTTGATCGGGAACTGAACAACCGCTCGCACCACAACAACCGGTATTCGTAATTGCCTGGTAAAGAAAAAATGCAGAGACCATACCCGCAAGAGCATCCGTAAACTGAATGGCCTGAACACCAACATAAATTCCCAGTGCAAGCCGTAACCAACGCATAAAATGCCAGTTTGAAAAAAGTACTTCTTTGGGATGAGTAAGGATATTCATGATTCTATGTTTCCGGATTAGTATCTCGTAAAACTGACTGAAATTTATCAGGGCATTCGTGATTAAAGTCACATAATATGGATTTGTTTAATTTCTGCAAACAGAAGAAAGGAATGCTGTCATCTTCTGTCAGCATTGCTTTAACGCCCTTGACAGCCTCAATCCTTTGCCTGTATGTTTGAACCATGGCGATGGCAAACGGATTATATAAAGTTAAATGCAATGGCCGGTATCACCTGATGCGGGTGAGTATCGAGGGCGGGAGGAAAGTTTACAAAATAGACCAGGGGTTGAATGAACCCATTGAAAAATTGCAGGAGATGGAGGGTTATATTGAATTGATTTGCCAGGTTAACGAACGTTCCATTTCAAATGATGATATCAGGCAGCCCCGCATTACCATCAGCTGGCAGGATCATGAACAACGGGAATTCCGGATGACGGTGCGGGATGTCTGGGCGCTGCGTAACATACTGCTTGAATATCCTTTTCTAAAAGATCCATTTCAGTATAAACCCAGAAAGCGATAGAGGTAGAAGAATTTCGGATGCGGTAGATTCATAAGATTGAGTTACCTTCGGATAACCAACCTCTAACTTTTTGACTATGACTGCCGCATCCAAATCACTCTATGTGTTCGGAATCTATCTGCTGATTCTCGGAATATTACTGGTTGTTATTCCCAATGTATTACTTCCCTTGTTTCAATTGCCTGAAACGAATGAAGTGTGGATCCGCGTGGTGGGTGTTCTGGTATTTTGTTTGGGATTGTATTACTTCTTTATGGCTCCCACCAATAACACGCTTTTCATGACCTTATCGGTTTATGTAAGAGGCACCATCATTGTTTGGTTCACCTTGTTCGTACTATTGGATTGGATATCTCCATCACTTATTGTATTCGGCTTGATCGATTTGCTTGCGGCCGGGTGGACCTATTTTGCCTTACGAAAAGGTTAGTTAGTACGGGGTTCTATTGAGGTGAGTAAGAATATTCAGAATGTGTTACGATAAATCCTATTTAACCAAAAAGCTTGAGAAATACGGGAAGCGTTATGCACGAACTCCTAAAGAAGAAGCCTTTATCATTGAACAGATTGAGAAACTGAACGTGCCGGCTACCTATTATGCATCCGGATTTTCACATCCCCTGGCACCAGTAATTACCGATGAACATCCGGATCAGATACAGGCTTACTCCTGGGGAATGATTCCTTCCTGGAGCAAGGATACCATGACAGCAGTAAAGTTATCCAATCAATGCCTGAATGCCCGGGGGGAAACAATTTTCGAAAAGCCTGCCTTCCGTAGTTCGGCAAAAAGTAAGCGATGCCTTATTATTTGTATAGATGGGTTCTTCGAACATTTTCATCTTGACAAACATACGTACCCGCATTTTATTCAGATGAAGAATGATGAACCCATGACATTTGCCGGTTTGTGGGATCGCTGGGAAAATCGGGAAGAAGGAGTAGTGCGGTATACGTATACAATTGTAACGACCCGGGCCAATGGCTTGTTGACGAAATTACACAACAATCCAAAGAGGGAAGGGGGTGATTCACGAATGCCTGTAATTCTTCCTAAGGAATTGGAATACGAATGGTTAAAACCGATCAATGACAAAGCCGATAAGGAGCTGATTCAATCCCTTATACAACCTTTCCCGGATGAACTTATGGAAGCCTGGCCGGTACGTCAGGTAAAAGGCAAGAAAGGTGTGGGCAACTCAGAACTGGCCGTTCAGCCTTTTAAATATGCCGAACTATCTGATAGTATCGATTAATTAACATGTCTCGGAAGCCAGTTTTTATTTGGGCATAGAAGGCCGGACTTCAATCTTGCTGGGCAATGTTCTGGGGTTCATGTGCAGCATATCCACCACCAGTTGTCCGATATCTTCAGGCTGAATTTTCCATGCATCTTCCGGAGAAGGGGTATGTTGATTAAAGTAAGTTGCCACTGAACCAGGCATAATGGTGCTGACTTTAATTCCGAAAGGTCTCAGGTCCAGCATTACGGCCTGAGTGAATCCAACCAATCCGAATTTGCTGGCATTATAAGCACTGCCGTTGGCAAAGAAATTCGTACCTGCCAGACTAGCAATGGTTATGATGTAACCCTTGGATTTTTTTAGTGCTGGCAAGCAAGCTTTGATGCTGTAATAAACACCGGTAAGATTGGTGTCGATGGTTTCATGCCACTGTTCATCGGAAAGATTTTCAATTGAACTGAAATGACCAATCCCTGCATTGGCAATCAATACATCCAGGTTACCCCATTTTTGCAGAACCTGATTAACGGCTTCCTGCTGATCGGCAAAATCACGCACATCGGCTTTAATGCCAATAGCATGATCGGGTTTTAATGTATTTAACTCATCTACCGATAGTTTGAGTTGGTTGGGTTCACGTCCGGTAATAGCAACAGCGTATCCATCTTGTACCAGTTCAACTGCAATACCGAACCCGATTCCTTTACTTCCACCGGTAATCAATGCTGTTTTCATATTTAATCTGCTTTTAGTTGTTCGAATCTATTCTACTACAATCAGGTAATAATTTTTCTTTCCCTTTTGTGCGAGAAGGTAGCGGTTATGAAGCAGCGTATAATCTGATTTCTGATTTGGATCAGTTACTTTTATCTTATTAATACTTACACCACCTCCCTGTATCATTTTACGGGCTTCTCCTTTTGACGAAAAAATAAGACCTGCTGTAGTTTCTGATAATAACTCGGTAACTGATGGATTATTTTCCCAGGTACTTTTACTGATGGTTGCTTTCGGTACACCTTCGAGTACATTTAGCAATAAAGATTCATCCAACGATTCAAGTTCTTCAGTGGCTGCATTTCCAAAAAGTATTCCGGAGGCT
>JALOMY010000162.1 GCA_025455225.1 Cyclobacteriaceae bacterium
AGTAAATAATCTGTAAACCTAAAATAAGTACTATGAACACCATCAAACTGGGCGCATTCTCCATAAGCCTGACCGTAAAAGACATCCGGCTGTCCAAAGAATTCTATGAAAACCTGGGGTTCACTCCGTTCGGAGGCAACCTGGATCAGAACTGGCTAATCATGAAAAACGGGAACGCCCTGATTGGATTGTTTCAAGGTATGTTCAACAAGAATATCATTACGTTCAACCCGGGATGGGACGAGAATGCGAATAACGTAGATGATTTCAATGATGTGAGGGAAATTCAAAAGATGCTGATGGATAAAGGCATTGCTCTTACGAACAAGGTGGAAGAGAATACCAGTGGCCCCGGGTATATTACCTTAAACGACCCGGACGGCAATGAGATTTTGATTGATCAGCATCGATAAAATGCCACATACTGCTAACCATAAAAGTTAAATAACCAGACAGCGCGTTATGATCGTGGATTTAACACATACGCTTACCAACCATATTACAGTTTACCCGGGCACACTTGAACCAAAATTTGAAATCGGCAACACGATTGAGAAAGATGGTTTTGCTGAAATCAACATAACCATGTGCACACACACGGGTACACATATGGATGCGCCCTGTCATATTATTCCCGGCACCAAATCGCTGGATGAATTTCCCATCGGGAAATTTATCGGACCGGGACTGGTTGTGGATTGTACACAGAAAGCGTCAATAGAATTGGATCGATTAAAGACTTTCGAAAATCAGATCAGGAAGATTGATTTTATTCTTTTCTATACTGGTTGGCAAAGTAAATGGAATACCCCCTCCTACTTTGATCCCTTCCCAACCCTTACAACGGATGCCGTGAACTGGTTGCTCAACTTTGACCTGAAAGCGCTTGGCTTTGATACCATTTCAGTTGATGCGGTCTCCGAGGTGAAACTGCCCAATCATCATTTGCTACTGGGCCGTGAAATTCTGATCATTGAAAATATGACAAACCTCGATCAGTTGATCGGTAAAAGGTTTGAGCTGAATTGCATACCCTTGAAAATCGGAAAGGCTGATGGTTCTCCTATAAGGGCCTTTGCCCGCATAATGGATTAATCGCGGTTTACTGTATCCAAATCACCCGTAGTGGGAACTGGCTATTTGGTTAACTTTGATAGATCCCAACAAACTCCGTCATGGTTATTGCCATCAACATTGAAACCGGCTTATGGAACCGTATTATTGAGCACTTCGTTGGTAAAGGATGGGCAGTAACCTACAAATACGATAACTATGATGCAGGCATAGATTCTGATTTCGTTATCCTGGAAAAGGAAGGTGAAGAGATTCTATTTGGATGGGACAACTGGTTTGAAGGTGAGATACAATGTAATCCAAACCTGCTGAATGAACTTGAGGAAATCATGAACATTAAATTCCAGCATGGCGAACCCACTAATTTAAAACCAGGGGTAATCGAACTTCATCGAAAATGGAAAGGTGAGAACCGATGGAACCGCACTAACTCATGAAACAATGGCATTAGAAGAACTGGGATACAACAGCCAACTGGAAACGGTCAGGAAAGAACAACACCTGGAAAGTTTCGTGATCGGACGCATCATTGCCGAACACAAAGAACGCTATATAGTGATTACAGAAACGGGTGAACGGGAAGCCGAGATTACAGGGAATTTACGTTTTGCCGCAAAAAGCCGGGAAGATTTTCCTGCGGTGGGTGATTGGGTGGCTCTTACCCCATACGATGAAGACTTTGCCATCATTCATAAAATTTTTCCGCGATCCTCCCTTATCAAACGGGAGGCCGTTGGCCACTCCGGTGACATTCAGATCATTGCCACCAATATTGATTATGCCTTCCTGGTTCAGGCGGTCGACCGTGATTTTAACATCAACCGGCTGGAGCGTTATTTAACCATTTGCTACGAATCGAATGTCCAACCTATTATTATCCTCACAAAAACCGACCTTATTGATGACCAGCGTAAGTCGGAGATAATTAAAAGCATTCAACAACGCATTCAGCAGGTGCCTGTTTTTGCCGTCAGCAATGAAACGAGGCAAGGATATGATGCATTGCTTAAAATTCTTGAAAAAGGAAAAACCTATTGCATGCTGGGCTCATCGGGAGTGGGCAAGTCAACCCTTCTGAATAATCTTTCCGGCAGAGATGTTATGCGCACCGGAGCCATCAGTTCAAGCACTCACAAAGGACGACATGTTACCAGCCACCGCGAACTTATCATTCTGGAAAAGGGTGGTTTATTGATCGACAACCCGGGTATGCGTGAAGTTGGCATTGCTGATGCTTCCAGCGGATTGGAAACCACCTTTGAATCCATACTAAACCTTGCCTCCAAATGCCGGTACAGCGACTGCACGCATAAGCATGAAAAAGGCTGTGCCGTGATGGAAGCTGTTGAACGAGGCGAACTCGATCGTCAATCGTATGAAAACTACCTGAAGATGGAACGGGAGAAAGCACGATTTGAAACCACGGTGTCCGAGAAACGCAGGAAGGAAAAAATATTTGGAAAGATTATAAAGGATTACAAAAAAATGAACCCAAAGCAACGCTAATTTTATTTTATCGTAAAGGTTGTATCGAATCACTTATGATAATGAGTCTATAAACTTATTCGCAACTCAGAGAATATTGTATAGTTAATTATTTATTGGATGAACAAAACAATACTCATCATTACTTTCCTGGTTTTTCTCTCATGCACACGTGAACAAAGTGAACATCGAATTGAAATAGAAGTCAATCCTAACATTGAGTTACTGGGGCTCGCCTATTTTATAGGGTATGAAGTAGACGGAATCGAAACCGATACCCTTCATTTCAGCGACACAACCCTTCTCAAAAAAGAGTGGCACAATTACGGTTATAATCTGGCTAACCAGTTTAGCAGTTATGCCGATAGCGAAAACCTTGCAGTTTGTTTTGCTTTAGCCGACCATCTTTGGTTGGATTACCTCTTTACCTTCCTGCTGCAGGTTGAAGCTTTTCCGAATGCAAAATTTCCCGATGACATTGATGCTTCGCATTACATCCAGTTCTCCTTGTCGGGTGATCTTAAGGAAGCCCGTGAAAAAGCAACTCAATTTCTGGATGGCATGAATGCATTTTACAGGGAAATTTCATTTAATGATTATTGGACAGCGAGCAGACCTTATTATGATCAGGCGATCCGGGAAGTCAGAAACGAAATTCCACCGGTTGAATTCATTGAAGCCAATGAGAAGTTTTATAAGAAATCCTTTAACCGGTATATATTGATTCCAAGCCTCACCACACCCAAGGGCATGGGCTTCGGAATACGCATAAAACAAAATGACTCAACCTCTATTTACAATGTTTTTGGCGCTCTCGATTATCAATTGTTTACCGATTTGAACGATTTGAAAATGGGGTTCACCAATTCCGATCGGTTGCATGAACTCACCATCCATGAATTCGGCCATTCATTTGTTAACCCATTTGTAGATGAATTACCTGATTCCTTAATTACCGCTTCTCAATCCTTATTTGAACCTTTGCGCCAGGCAATGTCTGACCAAGGCTATGTAACCTGGAAAGCCTGTCTCTATGAACATTTTGTTCGGGCTGGTGAGATATATCTTTGGACTAAACTTAAGTATCCGGATCGGGTGGAGAAACTCAAAACCGAGTACATACAAAAACGGCAATTTATATACATTCCCGTGATCCTGACCGAATTACAAAAGTATAACCAGGGAGAACATGCATCTTACGTTGACGCTGTATATTCTTCAATCAATAAATTCAAGGAAATACAATTCTCAATAAATTTCAAAACGATTCAATAAAACATACATCCGTGTTCCTTGTATTATTCAGATGAATTCTTCATCGCCCAAAGTCATCCTGCAACCGTACTATATCACTTTCATCCGAGGGATGCTGTGCATCGGTATGTTGCCAGATTTCAGCCACCATACCCCAGCCTCCGTTCATCCCAACCAAACGATGACGCTGACCTTGCTTCAGGCGTACCAACTCACCTGGTTGCAATTCTTTCACCCGGGTTTCTTCATCTGTTTCACTGATTACCACACCGACCACTCCGGCAATCAACCGCCAGATTTCAGCACGCCTGTGATGGTATTGCCACGAAAGGCGTTTGTTTTCCTCTACCAAAAGAAATTTCGGGCTCAGCTTGCCGCTGATCTTCAGTGAAGTTAAGGCCACATCCGGAAAATATTTCTTGGCAAAACGTTCAGCCTGTGTCTCATCCAAAACAAAAAAGCCACCCCAGGGGCGTTGGAAATCGGAGGCAACAATGCGAAATCCTTCCTGCCGAATATAGGAGGACACCTGGTTAACTATTTCTTGCCGTGTGACGCCTGAATGCAAACTCAAATTCAAATCCTTCATTCGAATTATAATTAAATGGAAGATGACATATCTTCTCCGAATTATGTAAAGGTAATGCAAACAGACAAACTAAGATTTTTATCTGTGAACTTGACGTATTTCCTTTTCGATTAATAACCTTCACGTCATCACATTCAAACCGAAATGATACGATGTAAAATACATTAAAAACCTGTCGTGGAGTTTTTTTTTCTAACCGGAAATAAATTCTCTATTTTCAACAAGCGTACGGAATCCTTGAATTAAACATTAAACCAATAACCTCATGAAAGAACTCAGGAAAGAAGACATCAAACAGGAAGTTTTTGACCTGTATGATGACTATGCCCACAACCGTATTGAAAGGCGTTTATTTATTGAAAAGCTGTCAGCCTATGCTGTCGGGGGTGTAACGGTGGCATCCTTAATGAGTTTCATCAGTCCGAATTACCACATCATCCAGGTGCAGTCAAATGACCCACGTCTGAAAACGGAATACGTCACATACGAATCTCCTAAAGGCGGTGGTACCATTAAAGGGTTGCTATCTCGTCCGGTTGATGCCAAAGGTAAACTTCCTGGTATTGTGGTGGTTCATGAAAACCGGGGGCTCAACCCCTATATTGAAGATGTAGGAAGGAGAGCCGCATTGGCTGGTTTTATTTCACTGGCGCCCGATGCACTAACACCCCTGGGCGGTTATCCGGGTAACGATGATGAAGGCCGGGCCCTGCAAAGCAAACGCGACCGGAATGAAATGCTTGAAGATTTTATTGCCGCCTTTGAATACCTGAAATCGAATAAAGAATGTACCGGTAAAGTTGGTGTGGTTGGGTTTTGCTTTGGAGGATGGATTACTAACATGATGGCCGTGCGCATACCCGATTTAGGTGCGGCTGTACCTTTCTATGGCGGTCAGCCACCGGTTACGGATGTGCCGCAAATCAAGGCTCCTTTGTTATTGCATTTTGCCGGTCTGGATACACGTGTGAATGAAGGCTGGCCTGCCTATGAAAAGGCATTGAAGGAAAACAATAAAGAATACACCGCCTGCCTCTACCCGGATGTGAATCATGGATTCCACAACGACAGTACACCGCGCTTCGATAAAGCTGCGGCTGAACTGGCATGGCAACGCACAGTTGATTTCTTTAATAAAAAACTTAGGTAGTTTTTAATGCTGCCGGTTAATTCTTAATCGGAATTAAAATTTTATAAACGAAATCGATATAATGTTCGCTTGATTGATTAACGAAGCAGTTTCACTAACCGGCTTGTGATTTCTTTTCGTGAATAACTGGAAATACCGGATGGCTTAACAAACTGACCTTGGTTGTTTTTCCAATGTAAGTACTGTTCCCGGAGAATTCGTTTAAGTCCTTCTTTGTCTTCATGATCAACCATAAAACCTGTACCCGCTTGCGTTAATACTTCGGCTGCATCGCTCTGTACCGGACCAATACCCAAAACGGGTACACCGGTAGCGATGTATTCAAACAACTTGCCCGGGAAAAAGCCGTGCGGATCGCGGTAGCCGGTCAGGATTAAAAGCAACAAGGATGTACTTCCGTAATATTGCATAACCTGTTCATGCGATACATTGCCAGTGAAATGAACATAGGGTTGTACTTCAGGACGGGCACGGATATAGGCCTTGAAGGGTTCATACACTTCACCGACAAATTCAATCACAACCTTCGAACGGAAATCTTCGTCCTCCTGAAGTAGTTCGTGGAAGGCATTCATAAACGGTACCGGATCGCGCTGCTCATTGACAATTCCAATGTGCCGGATGGTAAATTTTTTGGATCGCACATAAACCAACTTTAGGAAATCTTCTTCGTCAAACCCATTGGTCAATAGTTCAACTTTTCTTCCCGATAAGGCTTCAAATCGCTCTACATAAAAAGGAGTTACGGAAACGACATGATCAGCCGAGATCAGAACTTTTTGTTCCAATTTCTTATGTCTTCGCATAGCCCACATTCCGGTTCCAAACTTTTCCCATAAACCCCACTCCGTCCAGGGATCACGAAAGTCAGCAATCCAGTTCAGGTCCGGATTTTTTTTCTTAAGCTTCAACCCGATGAGATGCATACTGTGAGGCGGACCGGTTGTAATGATGGTGGTGATCTTGCGTTCCTTCAAGAAGTCATGAAGAAACCGAACCGAAGGTTTGATCCAGAAAATGCGCGGATCCGGAATAAACAAGTTAGCACGAACCCAGGTGGCCAGGCGTTGAAAACCG
>JALOMY010000163.1 GCA_025455225.1 Cyclobacteriaceae bacterium
TTTAAGCCCTGGATGGTGTATTGTCCGCGGTAAACATCGAGCGGATGCATGTGGAAAGAAACCTGGTCGGCAATAAGCAATGGGTATTTTCCCGGATGGCTGTCTTCTATATAAACATCGTTGAAAACAATGGAAATATGAGGGAATCGTTCAAAGACAGAGACATCAATCTTTCCTATTTTAACCGGAGTGCTCAGGTGCTCATTCGCATTACGGATGAACTGAGCGATGATCTTGTCTTTAAATAGAAAAGCAGATACAACCAGTGAAATTACCAGGACAGCAGCCGTCAGCAAAAAATAGAAAAGTACTTTCCGGAATGTTTTCAAGTTGAAAAAATGATTTTGCAAAAATAACCCACAAAGATTAAACCATCATTGCGGTTTAATTATTGTTTAAAAATGAGTGTGATTGCGAAGAAGTGAATTCTATAAAATAAAGAAGGAAGAACGATTGTTCTTCCTTCGGTATATAAAGCCAAACTGACTGATTTATGCTTGTTTTCCGTTCACATGAACTGCGGCATAAACGTTTTCAGATGCCATCTTCACGGTTTTGATTATTCGGGCAGCAACTTTATACGGGTCGGCAGAAGAATTCGGTCTGCGATCTTCCAGCCAGCCTTTCCATCCATTTTCAACCGTTGCGATTGGAATCCGGATGGATGCTCCACGGTCAGAAACTCCATACGAAAATTTATCGATCGATTGGGTTTCGTGTTTACCTGTTAATCGAAGGTGGTTGTCGGCACCATAGACTTCAATATGTTCTCTTACAAAAGGAGCAAATCCGCGGCAAATTTGTTCGTAAACTTCCTGCGAGCCGCACTCCCGCAACAACGAATTCGAGAAGTTGGCGTGCATACCCGATCCGTTCCAGTCTGTTTGTCCCAGGGGTTTACAATGCCAGTTAATGGATACACCGAATTGTTCAGCTGTGCGCTCAAGCAAGTAACGGGCCACCCAAACCTGGTCACCGGCTTCTTTTGCACCTTTGGCAAAGATCTGGAATTCCCATTGGCCGGGTGCTACTTCTGCATTAATACCTTCCACATTAATGCCCGCAGTTAAGCAGTAATCGAGATGCTTTTCAATGATTTCCCGACCATAAGCATTTTGCGCACCCACTGAGCAGTAGTACGGACCTTGTGGTGAAGGATAACCGTTTTCAGGAAAGCCAAGAGGTTTATTGGTTACCGGGTTCCACAAGAAATATTCCTGTTCAAATCCAAACCAGAAATCGCGGTCATCATCTTCAATAGTTGCCCGGGCATTGGAAGGATGGGGTGTTCCATCCGGGCTCAGCACTTCACACATTACCAGGTAGGCATCTTTACGGGCGGGGTCCGGAAATAAAGCAATGGGTAACAGTAAACAATCGGATGAACCACCAGGTGCTTGCTCGGTTGAACTTCCGTCAAAAGACCACATCGGGCAGCCATCGAGGGTGCCGTCAAAGTTTCGGATAATTTTAGTTTTGCTGCGCAGACTCTGTGTTGGTGTATATTTAACCGTTGCCATCATGTCTTTGGCTTCGGTATTTACATAAAATGAGTTTTCAGAAGTTTTGTCGATGCGCACTTCAGGGATGAACCTGAAATTGCCAACCTTGTAGTTTCCGGAAAGCGTGAATTCTACTACACTGCCTTCACCATTTTCATCAAGACCGATAATGCCGAGATGATTGTTTTTAATGGCGAAGTATTCTGCGCGGAGGCCCAGTGAGAATTGTTCAGTCAAACTCAGCTCAGGATAGATTGCAAACCCCAGGAAGGATCCGGTTGATCCACCGGCTTTGGAAATCGTTCCGTTATCATTCACTACCTGGCCAGGTCCTACACTTTGCAGTGATGCGTTAAAGCCCAGGTAGAAAACATCCGTCAGGTTATATCCCAGTGTAACATCCGCCTGGAAAAGTTTACCGGCCGAAGTTTCACCGCCAACCACTTCATCTGAATCCAGCGTACCGTCCTGATCACCATACAGGAAATTCAGCCAGATACCACCGGCATCGGAAGTCTTTCCGATTTGTGCACCTAATGTGTAGGTGTTTACCGGATTGAATTCCACCAGGTCGGTGGGATTCATTACCGCCAGCTTCGCTACGATCCCTTTATCAAGTGAGAAATCAAGGCGTGCACCTGTGTGATTAAACGGACCCCATGAAAACAAATAGGAGGTTGAGTAGTGAAAGTTGACCGCGGGTGATATAACCTCGTATCCAAGAAAGGTGTTGAATTGGCCGATGTTCAATGTAACCTTGTCTGAAAAATTGTAGAAGACAAAGGCCTGGTTAATTATTGCCTGGCCCGATGCACTTCCAAAGATCGCGGCCTGTCCGCGTGGCCCGAAAACCAGGTCTGCAGTTACACCGGCTTTGCCATCGGTGTACGAAGTAACCAGGTTAACCATACCGATGGAAAATCCTTTCAGATCGGCAAATGAAGTTGAGGGTGCGAATGCATCTCCGGCATAATAGTTTTTTGTTTTAAATGAGCTGTGGAAATAGGTATCTACTGTTCCGGAAATGCTTAGCGCAGGTTTATCTTCTTCCGCCTTTTTTTCTTCATCCGTTTTTTGATGTTCTTTTTCTGCCAGGTCTCCGGCTGTTATGATCGGTTCTTCCTTAACCGGAGGTTTAGCAGCAGATGCAATAATGATATTTTCCTGTGCAAGAAGCGTAGAGCCACTCATCAGGCTGTAAAGTGCAATGACATATATTGAAAATCGCAGTACTGAATTTTTCATAATTTTGAATGTGTTTTATTAAACAATAAGCTGAAGTTGTTCCGGCAGGGTCTCTCACACCCTCCGGAACACTTTAGTGATGCCTTATGCGGCAATCTCCTTTTTCAATTCATAGGGTTGAAGAATTTCACCATGTTGGCTGTAATCTGAGCCCACTTGTTTTTCTTCACTGCTGATGGTGAGCGGTGAGATCAGGTCGGTGATTTTCAGAATCACGAAGGAACCTATGGTAATGAAGGTAATGGCAATGGCCATGGCCAGCATCTGTACCTTGAACAATTCAAATTCTCCAAAGAACAAACCGTTACCCGTTGTGTTGGCACCATTTACTGCAGTATTGGCAAGAAGAGCTGTCATGACCATACCTACAGCACCGCCCACACCATGACAAGGAAATACATCCAACGTATCTTCAAGCGAAGTTTTCGATTTCCAATGAACTACCACGTTGCTGATCAAAGCGGCCATGGTACCGATGAATAAGCTGGAAGGAATAGTAACAAAGCCTGCGGCAGGGGTAATGGCTACAAGGCCAACTACGGCACCAATGCAAAAGCCAAGGGCTGAAGGTTTCTTCCCGCGCACAGAGTCAAACAATACCCAGCATAATCCGGCAGCTGCCGATGCTGTATTGGTGGTAGCAAAAGCCGAGGCAGCAAGCGGTCCGGCTCCCAGTGCACTTCCGGCATTAAATCCAAACCATCCGAACCAGAGCAAACCGGTACCGAGCAGAACGAAAGGAATATTAGCAGGTGCAATCGCTTCTTTACGTTCCGATTTATTTCGCAGGTAAATGGCAGCGGCCAGGGCTGCAAAACCAGCCGACATATGAACTACCGTTCCTCCGGCAAAATCAAGAACACCCAGTTTGAAGAAAAAGCCTTCCGGATGCCATGTCATGTGGGCCAGAGGCGCGTAGATGAAGAGGGAGAACAGAACAAGAAAAATGATGTACGACTTGAATCGAATCCGTTCGGCAAAGGTTCCGGTAATAAGGGCCGGAGTGATGATTGCAAATTTCAATTGGAAAAAAGCGAATAACACCAGGGGGATGGTTCCGAATACGGGAGCATCGAGCACATTCTGAAACATAAAGTAGGTAGATGGATTGCCGATAAATCCACCAATCGAATCTCCGAACGAAAGACTGAAACCTACAACGATCCACAGCACGCTTATCACGCCCATGGCGATAAAACTCTGTAGCATAGTGGAGATAATATTTTTGGTATTGATCATACCACCATAGAAATAAGCAAGGCCGGGTGTCATCAGTAACACAAGAGCAGTTGCTGCCAACATCCAGGCAACATCACCGGAGTTTATTCCCTCCGTGTTAATTGAGGCAGGCACAGCCGGCATGAAAATCGCCAGCACACTAAAGCCTACCAGCAAGACCAGGTAGATAATGGATCTTCTCATAAATTTTGTGTTTGGTTTAGGTACGTGAATAAGATTTTGTTTACACCTCAAACTTGATAATGTTATTTTGAATTATAACCTGTTAAACGAAATTTATTACAGAAAACGATTTAGATAGGGTAAAAAATGACCCATGTTTTATAAAAAACAATAGAAATTTTGGAAAGTAGGATCTGAAATTACCCTATATTCAAAAATATTAAGATTTATTAGCTTTGAAATAAGGGTAATTCAGGACATCTGAAAGGCTTTAAACCTGTTTGCAACTTTTACTGCGGAAGATTGCTTTTTCAACGATTTGTACATTGGTTGCAGGAGTGATGCAAAGGCTCCTGATTTACCTCTTTATGTTCATTCTTGTGGCTGAAGCCCGGGCACAAAAGTTTGATGCGTTTGAAATTGAAAACGATCAGCTCGTATGGCGTTATAATTATACCTATGAGGGAGAGCAGGATAGCTTAAGAAGAGAAGTTGTTTCGATGCTCAAATCCAAAATCTTTACACTACAGGTTGTACGAAATGAACTGGGTTACAATGGCGAGATCCGCCACTACCAGGTAGACTGTCAGCGGTATGGAAGAAAATACGGCAACACCCCTCTGATTTACTGGAGCGGGGAATGGAGCGGTAAGTTTATAATTGAAGTATTTCAAAATGGATATCGCGTTACCATTTACGGATTGTATTTTGAAAATGAAGTACAGCCGACTTCACGACATCAAAATAAATCTCCCAGAAAGGGATTTTATGTTAGCGAAGTATGGAAAAAAGGAAGCCCGGTATTCAGAAAGAATAAATTGGTTGACATGTCATTAATGAGCCAGAGTCTTCGCGATGCGTTTGATATCCGGCAGTATACCACATTGGTTAATTAATGCCTTAGTCTTGGGGTTAGAAAAGATTTTTGCACAAATAAATTTCTCTGCTACATTTGCAGTCCCAAAACAAGGGAGCTTAGCTCAGCTGGTTCAGAGCATCTGCCTTACAAGCAGAGGGTCGGGGGTTCGAATCCCTCAGCTCCCACATGAAAAACCATCTTCTGCAGATGGTTTTTTTGTTTTTATAGCAGGAGACAATCCTCAAAGGTTTTAACCTGATAATCTGAATGTTGAGGTGTCTGATCCATCGAATGATTTTAATGAATTCAAATCTTTCATTACTGATTGTATTAGTAAGGTCAAATACTTTACGGATAAACGGGTTGCACCCTAATGCACCAGGCATTATCTTTTAATCTTTATGCGCTCCAGGTACAGTCAATTCAGGCTAAGGTTAGAGAGGTGGTATGCACACCTGCATCAGAAGTTAAAGCCTTATCTCGATTGGCTTAAAGAAAGAAATGATCGGTTTGACCTGTACTTTAAGACACACCCCGGTAAGCGAAAGTGGGTGTTAAGCATAGCCTTTATTACGGGTCCGCCATTTTCTGTGCTTCTCATGCTGTTATTTGTGGTTTGGTTTGAAACGCCAAGCCGAAGGGAGCTTCGCACCATTCAAAACCAGGTTGCTTCTGAAGTATACAGTGCAGATAGCGTTTTATTAGGAAGATACTTTATTCAAGACCGAACCGAGATCAAATTTGAAGAAATCGCACCTGCTGTTATTGATGCCCTGATAGCCACGGAAGATGTTCGTTTCTATCAACACAGTGGTGTTGATTACCGGAGTTTAGGAAGGGTATTAGTGAAATCCATCTTTCTTCAGGAAGAATCAGCAGGAGGTGGAAGTACACTGACACAGCAGTTGGCCAAAAACCTGTATCCAAGAAAAAAATATTGGGTGCTCTCCATGCTCATCAATAAACTTCGTGAAGTAAGGAATGCCATCCGGCTGGAAGAGCTTTATACAAAAGACGCGTTACTTACACTTTACCTCAACACCGTTCCGTTTCCGGATAATGTGTACGGCATACAACAGGCAGCCCAACGGTTTTATTCAGTTTCTGCAAAGGAACTAACCATTGACCAGGCGGCAACTCTTATCGGTACGCTCAAGGCAACGCACACCTATAATCCCCGCATGTTTCCCGATCGGGCCTTTTCCAGAAGGAATGTTGTTTTTGCCCAAATGGTGAAAGACAGTGTGCTTACTCCCGAACAATATGATTCGCTAAAAAAGCTGACATTGAATCTGCAATACAACCGGGTTAGTCATCATGAAGGCCTTGCTCCTTACTTTCGTGAATTTTTAAAATCAGAACTCATCGCCTGGTGTGAAACCCACGAAAAACCAGACGGTACACCTTATAATTTATATACCGATGGTCTGAAGATTTATACTACCATCGACTCACGCCTACAACAATATGCAGAACAAGCCGTAGCAACCCAGATGGCAATTGTTCAGAAGCAGTTCTTTGATCACTGGGGTAAAGACAAACCCTGGCGAGGCCGGGAGTTTATACTTGACGAGGCTATCAGGCGATCATCGCGATATAAGAAACTTCAGGAAGAGGGCTTAACAGAAGAAGAGATTTTAAAGGAATTGGATAAGCCCATTCCAACGAAACTGTTCACCTGGAATGGTGAGCAGGAAGCGGTTATAAGTCCGCTGGATTCAATCGTTCATCATCTTCAATACCTCAATGCCGGTTTTGTGGTTATGGAACCAGGCAGCGGAAAAGTGAAGGCCTGGGTGGGTGGAATATCGCATGATTTTTTTCAATACGATCACATAAAAACAACAACGAAGCGCCAGGTAGGTTCAACCTTTAAACCGATTGTATATGCTATGGCATTGGAGGAAGGCGCTGATCCTTGCCGGTTGATTCCTGCAACCCAGCAAACGTACATTGATGAGGAAAATAAGGAGTGGACACCGCGCAACGCGCAAAACGACTACCGGGTTAACTATACCATGGCAGGCGCATTAGCGTATTCGGTAAATACAGTTGCCGTGAAGCTGATCCAGGAGGCGGGCGTTAATAAAACCGTTGAACTTGCCAGGAAAATGGGCATAATCAGTGACATACCAACGGTTCCTTCTATTTCATTGGGATCTTCCTCTGTATCGCTATTGGAAATGACCACAGCTTTTGCTTGCCTGGCCAATGAAGGTGTTACCAGTTATCCCTACTTTGTTACTGCCATCCACGATCTTAATGGAAATATTATTCGCGACTTTGTTCCGAAAGAATCTGGTCAACGGGTATTATCAAGAGAGTCAGCCTTATTAACACGCAGTATGATGCAAACAGTGGTGAACGAAGGTACTGCAGGACGTTTGCGTTACCGGTATAATGTGTATAACGATATGGGTGGAAAGACCGGAACTACTCAAAGCAATGCCGATGGTTGGTTTATCGCTATATCCCCCACACTTGTCATTGGTTCCTGGGTAGGTGCCGATGACCCGCGAATCCGGTTCAGGTTAACCAGCCTGGGGCAGGGTTCAAATACGGCTTTGCCCATTGTTGGATACTTCATGCAGCAAGTCAATCGCGATAAAAATTTTGATTCGATTGCGAGTGCAAAATTTACGCCCTTACCGGATAGCCTGCGTAAAAGACTGGAATGTGATCTGTACGAACTTCCCGATGACCTGATCGTGGATATTCAGCGCATGACGTTTAAGCGTGACTCGATCATGCAATTCAAAAACTTTGTAATGCAGTTTGATTCATTGGCGGCCGACACAATTGTGGTTCCGCAAGAATCTTTCCTTGAACAATTGTACAGGCGGAAACTTCGGGTGGAGGCTTACAAAGCCCGGCAAGACAGCATACGGGCAGTGAGTCAATTCAATTTTACCGGTGGATAAAGATTTCATTCAATTAC
>JALOMY010000164.1 GCA_025455225.1 Cyclobacteriaceae bacterium
TGATTGCTACTGCTTCAGCTACTGTGTTATCCAGAATTCCTTGCCTGGTTATTGTTGTAAAATCCTTGCTTACTGCTGCAGCATAAAGTCTCCGTGATGATGTTGACCCATTACGATCCGTTTGAGTACCAATTGCCACAAACGGACCATCGGATGAAAGTTGTGCAATTGAAATCATTCTCTCAGATGATTCTGGAGTTCCGGCAAACCGGGTTATCCGGGTTGTGCCGTCATACTTATTTGTTACCGGGTTAATGACATTGCTGCGAAAAACAAAATTTTCCTCATAATTCTGTTCTACATCGTTCTCATCATATAATTCATCCGTGTACCCAGCAAAATAAGTTCTGCTGCCAGAAAACCTACCTGATCTGATGTAGGCACCGCTTCTTGAATTACCATCCCTTATAAGATCATCCGGTTCAAATGTGAAGTCAGCATTTAACTCAATGGTGAATAAATCTTCATTCAGATTATTGGGCGGATCCGGTAACTCAACTTCCGTGGTTGTGCCCGATAATAAAAATTTATTATCCGGAACTGACGTAATTGTATAACCAAAATACGAGCCTGAGCGATTAATTGAATCCTTGAAAATAACATTGAGATTTGAATCAATGCGTCTTAACCGGATATAATATTCCGTTTCATTTTTCATTACATTAGACAAGACAACATAATCTCCGGCAGATGTCGGTTCAATATCCATGGCGATTTCATTTTCACTGGTAAGTGAATCATACATTAACCTAATCAGCTCATTTCCGTTTGGATCAACTTTAACAATGAATACCTTACTTCTTTGATTGATGGAAGAAATTCCAACCAGTATCATGGTTCCATCCGGATTGACTACAAAATCCCTTCCCTCCTGCTCACCATCACCACCATAATATTTTATAAAATAATTTTCGAATACAGGATCCACATTATTCTCCGTATCGCACGATAAAACCGTTAGAATAGAGAATACTGCAACCCACTTTCTATATAGAATCCAGAACCTCATTTCGAACTCTTGTTTATACCGCGCAAAACCATTTTCGTTCTAGCCTTTTTCAACTTGCGTGGTTTATACAAAGGCTTAACATATCCTACCGATAATGCCAGGTTGTTTAACCTAAAATAATCATCGGCATGACCATATTCAATCATTGGACCCGTTGATGCATAGGTAGTTGGCGGGACGACCAGGTTGGTCAACCCGGTGCTGTACCTCAAATCGGCAAACACGAAATCCAAACCAATCTTATAGCGAACCCCCCCACCTATAAAAAAGGAACGATTGAGTTTATTGCGATAGTCCATCATATTCAATGTCGGACTCTCACTCTGAATTGAAATGGGCGGTAGTTCTTCTCCATCCGGGTTATCATCTATTTTGGTTGAAGTAATTTGTGCCTTATCACTGAGCAGCCATTGGAAAGAAAAGCCGATATATCCATAGGGCCTGATTGGTCCCCGCGTATCGGAATACTTAATTGAGATTGGTAAATCAATCCAGTTCTGACGATCAATAATTACTTCTTCATCACGGTTGAATTTTATCTGCGTCTTTTTGTAGGATGTATTCATGAAATTCAACTCAGCCGTAAGCGCCAGCTCCGGGTAAATATTCCAGTCGACTCCGCCTCCAAACTGCCAGCCTATTCTCAAATTATAATTATTATCCACATCACTTTCACCGGTAGGATTAATTGTATGAATGACAGAGACCGGAGATGTATTACCTCCCATTTTTGCAAAAAGTGTAAAGATGGGCTCAGCGGTAAACTTCTTGCTAAAATAAACAACATCAATCGGGTGTAACGCGGTGTCGGCAACAAACTCGGGATTCGCATGCAACAGACTCAGATAGCTGGTTTCTGCAGCTACCGGATCATCCTGTATCAGGTAGATTTGCGTTAACAGTATATTTGCCCGTAATCGCTGTTCGCGGGTAAATCCATTGTCCAGGCAGGGTTTCAGAATTGAGGGTATACTATAAAACCGACCGGCATTGAATTCGGAAAGGGCATAATTAAGGGTTTGTTCACAATCCTCGTTTTGCCGCTGTGCCCAGGCATTGACACACGGCACCAGGATTGTATACAAGACTACAATTCGTATAATAAAATTCATGCAGAGGTCTTTTAATAATCGCTGATCAGCAGGTTAATACAGGTAGTTTCATACTTGATGTCACTTCCAACATATTTTGTCCACTCATCAGGCGTCATGTTCCGTTTTAGTAACGGGCAAATCTTTTTCGCAAGTAATTCCGGATCCGTTGGCCATACCCGGATCTCGGATTCATGGCAGGCTGCGATTAAATATTTAGAGTCTCTTGAGAATTCAATATCCCAGATAAATCCATTATTGTTATCCATTTGTATCGGAAGATCTTCCGGATGATCAAGCACCCACATCTGCATGCGCTTATCCGAGCCGGCACTGGCCAGCAATTTTCCATCCGGACTGAAGGCTACATCATACACTCCGGCCCGATGCCCGGTGTACTGACGAACTTCCTTACGCTGTTGAACATTGTAAATCTTCACCAGTCCGCGCTGATCATTTTTCTCATATGTGCCATAAGCCAGCGTTTTTCCATCGGGACTGAATTGCACTGAAAGAATTTGTGAGTTTGCATATTCCACCAATACTTCATGTGAATTAGTTTCCAGGTTAACCAGTACTACCTGGCCGGTCCAGCTGGCACCGGCTAACCAACGACTATCCGGACTAATGGAAATGGATTTCAACTCAAACGGTAATAATAATGTTGACATAATCTCCCCCGTTCTGAAATTGATTCGGGCAAGGGTTTTATCGGACTTGCTCACCATAACAGCCGTGTTATCCGGAAGAAATTCGATGGCATTGGTAGATCCAGTCAATCCGTTAACGGTTCTCGGTTTTGAAGAGCCTGAACGTACATCAAAAATCTGGATGGCGGCAGAATCGGTACCGTTAACAATGAACTGTTCGTCCTGGCTTAATGAAACAATTTTATTTGGATATGGATTCTGGAACGAAGTCGGTGATGAAGTAAGTGTTTCGTAATTGCCTGTAAAAATTCTTCCATCGGCTCCGGCTGCATAATACGTATTACCGGAAGGTGAAAGCGCCAATGAATTTATTCTGTTGCGCGAAGGCCCTGGAGTTGTCATAGCATTATAACTGAAACCGGCATTCACGCCCAGAGCATGATATAAGGCATTGTAAATAAAAGGATCGTACTTTTTACCTTCATATCGCTTGTGAAAATGATACGATTGCATGGCCAATGCCCCTGCCAAATCTTTGTCGTCATCCTCCTGTACCGACTTACCTGCCATAGCCTGGGCAATGGTGAGCATGTACAGACTGGTGGCTATTTTAAGATTCTCATTTGCTTTTTGCGTTTGAATTTCCGCTTCGATCCTTGCCTCTTTTTCTTTCTCCCCGGCTTGAATGGCCAAATCCTCCTGTCTACGAGCTAACTGTAAATTCCGATTCGCCAGTTGATATGCATATCGGGTCTCTTGAAGTGCTTTTTCTGTCTCAGCGCGGGCAATTTCCAGTTGTTTATTTTGCTCTTCAACTAGTCTTCTGGCTTCATCTGCCTCATTGCGGGCATTAATAGCATCTTCACGCTCACGTTCAGCAATTGCTTGTTGATTAATAGCTTCCTGACGTTGTAAATCTGCCTCGATCTGCCCGAGGTATGCCAATAAAAAGAACAGAATGGCAATAACCGCAGCAACACCCAGGATAACTGCAGTTCCACGGGTCCTTCTTAACGTGCGGTTCTGAAGCACTTCCTGGTTTCTTAATTCCGATTCGTAATAGATCCGGCTTGAATCCAGAAATACCAATACGCGTTCGAATGCCTCATTATACCGTTGCGCCCATTCCCGGGTAGGGCGCTGCTTTTGCTGCCAGTTCAAAGCCAGTTGAAGATCGGGAGGTCTCCATAAACTGGTTTTTCCTATCTGGTACATATCCGCAGCTTCCGAAAGCCGCTTGTACATGGTAGCTGATTCAAATTCTTCGTTTACCCAATCGTCCAGTCGGTTCCAAATACGCATTAAACTTTCATGCGAAAGTTCAATCATGGAATCGGCATGTAACGGAACCGTATAGGAGGGCATTAAAAAAGACCTGCCAGGCTTTCTGAAATGTTCAATTACTTCAATCACTTCCTGAACATCGGCTTCTGCAAGTTCAGCAATCAGTGAAAGCTTACAAGGCCTGCGCATACCCCGGTTATCGGTACTCTTTTCCGTGATGCTCTTGAATAATGTTTCTGCTATTTCACGCTGTCGGGTAGATAATTCTTCAAATATCTCATTCGCATGCTGCGATAATGCCTGGCTGATGCCACCGATGGCAATGTAATGCCGAAGATCAAGAGGTTCACCGGGTTCGCGGTTTGTTTTCCAGTAATCCCAGGTTCGCATTAAGGCATGCTGAAGAATCGGTAATTGGTCCTGGTCGTGGCCCATATCGTGCAACAACCGTGTTACCAGGCGGTATGATACTTTTCCGCCAGCAACTTCAATGGGTCCACGGATAGCCATCTTCTTTTGTTCCCGGGTCATCTGCGGCACGAGGTAATTGCTGGCATTGATAATTTCGGTAAGTCCTGGAAACGGTGAGCATTTGGCAATAAAATCCGAACGCATGGTTACGGCAACATAGATTGGCAATTCCTGTTGCCGTACGGCATGCAATATGATGTTTACATATTGCTGTGTTTCATCATAGGCCTTTTCAGGAGCTTCACCCTCATGAAACCGGAAAAGCTCTTCAAACTGATCAATCAGGAAGAACACATTATCATTAAACTCCTGCTGAAGAAAACGGGCAACTTCAACCAGACCATCGCTACCGTGATGAATGATTGATTTTAAAATGTCCTTATGGAGTTCTGACTCTTCCTTGCTAATGCGATTGTTTTCAACCAAATAAGAAACGACCGATTCGCACAAGTTAGCGATCGGTGAAGTTCCGGGCCGGGTTAAAATAACATGCCAATTCGGACTTGTATGCGTAATGTAACCTCCATGAAGAACCGGTATCAGACCACACGACATCAGGGAAGATTTACCGCTTCCGGAATATCCCATCACACATACAAACCGATTTACAGAAAGTTTGGTGAGGATATCATCCACCTGGCTTTCCCGGCCGAAATACAGGTTGCTTTCATCCGTTGAAAATGGACGAAGGCCCGGAAAAGGATTACCGGCATCAGGCTGAATTTCAGCTGACCATTCAAGATCTTTTTCACCTTGTGTTTGGTACGACTGACTAAGCATAGGTGTAACCCAACAATATTAAATTGAAAGATAGGCAATTGAATGCGAAAACGTGCACCAAAGGATTAGCTTTTAGTTAAAAAAATTTACTTCAACTGCTAAAAATAAAATACAGTTTCAATACCCTTGGAAAGGTAAGAAGTTTGAATAAAAGTTACAACATCAGAGATATTCCAACACACTATCGGCTAACCTTACATCATCCGACAGTTGTTCATAGAACAGATCTTTATTGATGCTGATAAGTTCAACATCTGTTTTGGCGATAATAAAACACGTATTCAGAAATTGAGGCAAGGACACATGCTCGCCTAGAAACTGCCCCTTGGTAAATGTTGCAATTCGCGCACCTTTCTCATAGAAATCAACGGTTCCCGAATGGATTATGTAAAAGTTTTCATTCACCCGGTCATCCAACGTCAGGCTCTCTCCTTCTTTCAGCGGAACCTGGTGGCTGAAATCGGCCAGGTAGCTTAAGGTTATGCCTGGAACTTCCTGAAAAACCTGAATTCTTTTGAAAAACAATACTTTTCCGAATAAACTTAGCTTATCCCGTAAAATGACCTCATCCAAATGGCGTTTCACAGATGGATTAAGACGCATGGAGTGCTTTCTGTATTCCGATTCATTGATCTGATACAAGCCATACGCGGCAACTTCACATATCAACCTATCCGGATTGAACATGTGCGCAATGAGATCCAGTTTGAAATCATCCAGCTTTTGATTCGCAATCTCATACAAAACACATGCTTTCGTCCATCGGTTGGATTGTGTAAAATCACGATTGATTATGAATTTAAGCACCAGTTTAGAATCTAGACGAACACGGGGATAGAATACATCCAACCGATTAATCTTTTCATTTTCAGAAATCTCATCCAATACCGGTATTACTCTTTGCTTCAATTGCTCTGAAAGAAACACATCCAATAGTTCTACCGCATAGGTTATGCCTTCAGAAGTACCACTGTCAATATTCTCTTTCACCAATTGAATGGAGCGCGTATCGTACAACATGGCCAGAAGCATGTAGATATGCTCAATGTCCTTCTGAATTTCCCAACGAAGGGAACGCACAATTTCACTTCGGAAGCCCTCACTACCAATTTCCTGGATTGCACTTAAATTCCAACGAATGTCAGCGATATCTGATTCGATCGCATATTTGATTCGGGTTACCTGAGAAATATTGGCTTTAAAACCACATTCCCCCAAAGAAAGTAGCACTTGTGAAACAATAACTTTGTTGGGATAATCCATTTTCCCCCACAAA
>JALOMY010000165.1 GCA_025455225.1 Cyclobacteriaceae bacterium
CTAAAAGTGAATCGGATTCCAGTTCGGGTTCTTCGGAGTCTTCTTCCCAACGGGCCTGGTAAAGTTCAAACGGACGAAGTTGTTTATCATCACCTGCAATAATTACCTGCTTTCCGCGGCATAATGCAGGAATACCTTGCTCGGCAAAACACTGAGATGCTTCATCGAAAATTACCAGGTCAAATACTTCCTGCATCGGGAAGAGGGCTGAAACTGATTCGGGTGAAGCCAACCAGCAGGGAATCAGGTTGAACAACTCCCTGTGAAAGGTGGCAATCAGTTTGCGTACCGGCCAAAGTTTTTTTCGTTTGGTAACCTGGTGATTCAAATCGCGGTAGGTTTTCCGGTTGTTTAACCGGTTATATTCAATGCCTTCGCATATGGCTTCACGGGCGCGAAGCAGGATAATAGCCTTGCTAAGTTCCCGCTTTTCTTCAACCAGTTGCTTCAACTCACTTTCAATATGATTCATCTGCAACGTTGAAACCGATCGAAGTACCGGGTATTTGGTTTCAATATGATCAATCCAGGCTAAGCGCAAACTATTTTGAAACAGGCTGAGGTAAGCTTCAACCTCCCAGGAATTTAATTTCTCGTGAAGACGGTTAAGAACTTCCTTCTCATGCGGCTTCAAATTCTCTTTGATGTTATCGAACTCGCATAATTGATCAAAGTCACGGTGAAGAAGTTTGAGCCATTCATTTTCCAGTTCAGGCTGATGAATAAGGGCACGAATCTGAAAGGCCGAAAGGTACTGTTGCCATTCCGATTTGCGCATAGAGAGCGGCTCCAGCGTATCGAAAACAGACCAGATCATCCGGACAAAAGCTTCACGCGTAAGCCTGGACGGTATAATACCCTGGCGTAGTTCACGCAAAGAATTAAATAAAAGCTTCGCTCGCACGGCATGCTTTTGTTTATCAAACCACCGCTTGATGTTTTTGGACGAATAGTCCAACGGAAAATCAATCAGCCATAATTTTTCACGGATAGCTGTAAGATGGTGCTCATAGTTCAACCGGTTATCAAGACGGGCTTCAAGTTCCCGAAGTCCTTTTTTGGTGTATTGCAAATTGTTGCTGATCAGAACGCGCTTCAGGAAAAATTTATGTTCTGAGAATAATTCCCACCGAACCAATCTGAAAATATTTCTTCGCGCTTCCATCCGTTGCTGAAGGGCAACCTGGCATAAACCGATCTGATCATTACGAAGTGAAGTTTCAACGCCTTCGCCATCGAAACAATTCAGAATCAGTCGTTCCATATTTTGTAGCCATAGCAAACTGGTTTCATCGTCCTTCTCTTCCGACATTGCCAGAAAGAATCGGTAGACCAGTTCATCAGGCAGAAGGGCAACCATTTCATCTGCATCACTTTTACGTTGCAGCAGGTTTTCACAATCTTCGAGGTTCAACGACAATCCAATCTGATCGGATAGTTTTTGTGACAACTCCTTTTGATATACTGGAATGGATGAGATGGTTTGCTCGAGCTCTCTTCGCGTTGACAACGTATAACCGGCAAATGACTTACGCTCTTTCCAGGAATAGTTACCGGATTCAAATTTTTCTGCATATCGAACATACATAGATAATGTTCGAATAAACTCACCTAGTGAATTAAAATGAAAATACTGATACTCCTGCCTGATGTTAATGGACTCAGCCCGCGGATCGGAGGTGAGGTATAATTCCTTGATGCATAATCCACACTCCTGAACATCGAACAACGCCATGCGAAACTCCTCCAGTTCTTCAACAGCATGGTCTATGGCACGACTTACCTGGGTGAACCTGCGTTCCGTTTGTATCGCATCAATGCTTCGATTCAATCGCTGGTACTCTTCCAGCCGATCAATCTGGCGTGCAATTTTTTGAAAGATAGTCTTTCGGTCATCGCGGAAATCGTGAACCAACCCAAGGAATTCACCCAGTTCCATTTCATTCAACCGGTTAAATACAACATCCAGGGCAACCCGCTTCTGGCATACCAGCAACACACGCTTTCCGGAGGCAATGCTGTCGGCAATCAGGTTACAAATCAGTTGCGATTTACCGGTGCCGGGCGGACCTTGAACCACCAACGATTGACCAAGCCTGACTGACTTCAGGGCGTGCTCCTGCCATGCATCCATTGGAAAGGGTGCGTACACCTTTTCCTCCTGCACCGCCAGGTTTACTTCAACCGGTGATTTCTGAATTACATCGGGTTCATGGTAATTCTTTGAAGAAAATAAATCTTCCAGTGAATCGAATGTCGGGTGCTCTATTAACTCGAGATAATCCGGAATAAGTTGTGAACCGGACTGTGGAAATATTCCCAAAACAGCTTCCGGAAATAATTTGAGTTCCCCGTTTCGATGTTTCTCTTCAAATTCGTCACGCGTAAAAGTTTCAAATGGTGTTAGCTGGTCGGTAAAAGTATCGGGGTTAAAATTGATAGAAAGTCTTTCCTTCAGCAACTGATAAAGCTGTGTGCGGAATACCGTACTGTCAGCATCAAATTCGTCAAAATCGGTATCCAGCAAATCTTCATCGGGCTTTACCTGGTTATAAAAATAGTAGGCCAGTAAAAGCGATTTGTTGAATGTTATACCGGAATCTTTTCTCGGCTTCAACAGCCATTCTTCCTTCTCAAGTATTAACTCGACCGGAAAAAACAACAAAGGCGCACGAACCGGTGTTCCGTCCGAAAATTTTCCACGAAGTATGGGCCAACCGAGGTGCAGGTCATTTGTACCCCTTTCTTCAAATATGAATTTGTCCTGGCGTTGTAGAAGCTTCAACTTACGGCTTGCATCATTCACTGCCTGCATCCGGCTGTCTAGCAACGGACAAATCTTTTTATCCTTTCCGGCAATCAAGGCCTGAATAATTGTAAATGCCGGTTCACCGCTTAACTGGCTCAGATCCTGAAGATCCATCAATTGATCCCGGTTCAAACGCAATAAAAACAGAACCCGGCTGCTTCCGCTCAACCCGGTAAGTCTGCGCATAAATGCTTTCAATATGGATGTGGCCGGATTATTCAACCGTGAGATAAGGTCTGATGGAATTAAGTTGGTTCTCATTCAACTGAAGGATCTTCCGAAGATCATCAACCGAAGTATACTTTCCATGTTGAAACCGATAAGTTACCATTGCCCGTGCCATTCGACCGGAAATGTACGGATGAACGGAAAGTTCTTCTTCGGTAGCCGTATTAATATTCAGTCTGCGGGGCTGAAAATCAGGCTGTATAAAAGATGCTTCAATAATCTTTTCCACTACGGCTGAGTCTAGTCCGTAAACGGAATACAACTGATCGGTTGAAATATAACCTCCGAGCGATTCACGAAACTTGACAATGCGTTTCGAACGACTGGAGCCAATTCCATAAACGGATTTCAATAAGGTGGTGTCCGCCTGGTTGAGATCAAATCTAACAGGCGCAATGTCTGCCTGTATTTGTTGTTCACTTCGTTCAAATGAAGAATTTTTCTTTTCCAGTGCATCCGGAAGTTCAATCCAGGAAACCAAACTTTCATAAAAGGATGAATCCATTCCATAGAGTTTCAACAAATCCTGTTTGATGAAAAACTTCCCGCCTTTGTTTCTGTAATTAATAAGCCGCCTGCTCAATCCTTCTGAAAAGCCAAGGGCCTGCAACTCTTCAAGGGAAACCTGGTTCGGGTTAAATGAAAATCGGGATAAAGGTATTTCTTCATCAGGAGGAAGAATATTCTGCTCTTCCTTTTTCCAGTTCGAGGCTAAGCTGTCGAGTACACGTTTTTCATGTGTAAAATCACGGGGATTACGGCTTTGCCACAATCGATAGACCGGTTGAGAAAATACCCATAGAGTTACTGCGAAAAGCAATATAATGGAACCATTCGCCTGCGCTTTGGTAAAGCCAAAGTAATTTCTGAACCAACGATTCCATGCCATAGTACGAACCTTCTATAAACCGGAATTTTAAAATACAAAAAGTAACACGAAGTATTCGAGGAATAATTGACACTTCGTGCATATCATCCTGTAATTATCTTTTTTAACTTTCGACTTATCCCATCAACTATTCCAGTTTTGACCCACAACCCGGAGCAGTCGTTTATTAACCTGATCAAAGAACATCAGGGATTGATACACAAGGTTTGTATTCTTTACGAAACCGACCGGGATACACGGAATGATCTGTTCCAGGAGATCGTGCTTCAGCTTTGGAAGTCGTTCCACACCTTCCGGGGCGATTCCAAGATTACTACCTGGATGTACCGGATCGCCCTGAATACGGCAATTTCCGGTTTACGCAAATACAAGCGCACCTTAACTACGGAAGAACTGGAAGAAAGACATTTTAATATTTCCGATTCATCTTCGGATGACCATGAAGAAAACCTTGAGAAACTTCATCGGTGCATACGGCAGTTGTCAGAAATTGAACGCGCCATGATAATGATGGCCCTGGATGAAGTACCCTATGAAGAAATTGCAGAAACTATTGGAATAACCCAGAATAATGTCCGTGTTCGAATGAACCGAATACGGGAAAAACTCAAAAAAATGATGAACACCTGATCATGGAAGAACTCGATGATTTGAAATCGATCTGGAAACAGCAAAAACCCTTCGAAGCCAAAAACGAAGAGGAAATTGCCTTAATGTTAAAAGGACGTAGTAAGGATTTAATCACCAAACTAAAACGAAATGTCTGGTTTGAACTTATCTTAACGATGGTCTGTATCGCAGGCCTTGGCTTTTATGGATTTACCCTTCGACCCGGTGCATTGATGTGGACCATACTTGCCTTATTGGTATTCCTGGTTTCGTATTCGTTTTATTATGTCAAGAAAATTATCCTGTTGAATGAATACGATTCATCTGCCACTGATTTGAAAAGCAACCTTCAGCAACTGATTGAACGATTAGAAATCTACCTGAAATTCTATAAGCGCAGTTACGCCATTCTCTACCCAGTCTTCTTTGCCTTAGGGATATTATTTGGAGCATTGGAAACCGGTTTCGACCAATACATTCAGAAATTCAAAAGTCCGACTTATGTGATGGCCTTCCTATTACTAACTATAGTATTCATGGTTGGAATTTACACCATCACGAATTGGTACCTGAAAAAGCTTTACGGAAATTATATCGATAAGCTAAAATCCTTATTAAAGGAACTTCAGAATTGATCAATCAGAATTTCATTCATTGATCTTCAAAAGATCAGTCATTTAGGTTGAGAAATCCCATTGAAACTACGGGTTCACATTACCTACCTATAACAGGCACTCACGAATTCCCAGTGATAATTTTTCCTGAATGCGTTCTGCTTCAGGGGTATTGATAAATCGCTGATTGATTTCAATTTCTATTCCCAGATAATCGCTTTCCGTGAACTTATTTCTAAGGTACGTTGGAAATCCATCATCGGTTCCCAGGTAGGGCTCGTTAAATCGGATCTGTAATCCGGGTAATGATTCCTGAAGTTTATTTCGGAACAACTCACAAAAAGAGGCTTCCGGCTCACGCTCAGGATCGAAAAGCAACCCTATATCAACCTCGCGTTGTACTCCGTTCCAGACGGGCGTAAAGGTATGGATGGAAATATGAAGCGCTGGTTTTGGTGCTCTCTTGATTTTTTCTTCAATCGTATTCCGGTAGGGCAAATAATAATTGCTAATTAGTTCCTGCTGTTCTGAATCGCTCAACTTATTCGTAAACTCTGAAAAAAGCTGGGGGCTGTCCAACGACCGGTTCATTTCGATGACCAGCCTTGAAGTATACATGGCGAACCACTCAACCTTTAATGCATGAGCAAGGTATTCTGTAAAGTCGATTGCTCCCGGATCCCATCCGCGATGGGAGGCAAGGACTTCTTTTGCCCGACTAAATAAGGAATGGTATTGTGCCGGCAATTCATTGCCTGCGTGTTCACAACTCAGAATTATCCAGCGGATCACTACCGATCAGGGTAAGAATAATTTGTTCTGGGCAAGACAATCCGATAAGTTCCGGTAAACCGTTCGGATAGAATCCGGTGATCTGTCTGCATGAAGTGCTTTTAATATCCGGGTTGACAAGGTTCCCTCCTGCAGGATAAGATCCAGCTCGGGTTTCCATTGATCAAGCACACCGCTGCGTATGTACACCAGCCGTTCGAGAATGTGTTTCCAAAATTCTGAGGCACTTAATGTTGCGGCAGAAAGACCAAAAAGTTTCAGATAATCGGTATCACGTAACACAGCCTGCTCACCTTTTTCTATACATAAATCAAGAATCTGGGCAAGACCTTCCGTGCGGCATTTCATCTGGGTTTCATGGTCCGCGAATTTGCCATTGACCAAAGCCTTTATGGTTTCAATCACCAGGGCAACAATTGAAATTTCTGCTGAAGGACATTCCTGCGAATCCATTAACCGGATTTCGATAGAACCCCGATCGAACCGTGCAATGGCCCCCCTGGAGTTCACCCAGATGGGATTCAAAACATGGTGAGGATCATAAGGTGCTACATCCATCTTTATTTTTTCATAGATCGTATTGAGGTAATTGCGCCTTGAAAAA
>JALOMY010000374.1 GCA_025455225.1 Cyclobacteriaceae bacterium
ACAGACTTCTACGTTACCTAAAATGTGAGCTAGATGACAGAGAACAGATGCAGTGACAGCGAATTGGTGTCACGCTATCAACATGGTAACGAAGGGGCTTTTGAAACGCTTCTCCACCGCCATAAATCGAAGTTGTATACATCCATTTACCTGATCGTTCGCGACCGGTATGTGGCCGAAGATCTGCTTCAGGAAACGTTTATCAAAGCGATAAACACCATACGGGGCGGGCGGTACAATGAAGAAGGCAAGTTCCTTCCATGGATCAGTAGAATTGCACACAACCTGGCCATAGATCATTTCCGGAGAAACAAGCGATACCCGGAAATTGTGCTGGATGACGGAAGTAGGTTGTTTAACTCGATGGAGTTCTCGGAAGAGTCGATGGAGTCGAAGCAGATTTTGCAAGACACCCATTCACGCCTCCGCGATTTCATCAAAGAGTTGCCAGCCGAACAGAAGCAGGTGCTGATAATGCGGCATTACATGGACATGAGTTTCCAGGAAATTGCCGACCGCACCGGGGTAAGCATTAACACCGCGTTGGGCAGGATGCGTTATGCGCTCATTAACCTGAGGAAAAAGATGACTAAACATAATCTTGCCTATGATAAAAACTTTTACGAAAGACGATCTGATTCGGTATTTATACCACGAGACTACGGAGAAGGAGGAGCAGGAGATTAAGCATGCTGGACAACGCCAGCCTGGAACCTTCACAGCAAACCGTGATGAACATTCTGGATTATTCAAGGAGTAAGTCACCAGCGAGGCACCTTTAAGGCAACTTGCAATTCGGTAATTATTAATGGTGAGACATTCATGCCGCACTTGGGTATTGCTTTATTTGCATTGTGAATGTTCTTATCCTCCACCAGTTTTACAATACCCCATCATCCGGTGGAGCCCTGCGCTCGTATTACCTGGCGAATGCATTGAAGGAAAAGGGAATTGAGGTGGTGGTTATCACTACCCATAGCCAGTCCTCAGTAAAAAAAACGATTGAAGACGGAATTGAAATTCATTATCTGCCGGTAACCTACAACAACCGCTTCGGTTTCTTCAAACGTATTTATTCCTTCTGGTTGTTTGTGTGGAATATTGTAAAGTATTCAGGCCAGTTTCGCCATGCCGATGTAGTGTATGCAATCTCTACACCCCTCACTACCGGCCTTGCGGCACTATGGATCAAATTCCGGTACCGCATTCCCTATTTCTTTGAAGTAGGCGATCTCTGGCCCGAAGCGCCCATCCAGATGGGCTTCATCAAAAACCCATTCTTGAAGCTGGTGCTTTATAAATTGGAGAAACGAATTTACTGGGGCGCCACAGCAGTAATAGCTTTGTCGCCACCGATTAGAGACGCTGTTCAAAAAACCGCTCAGGGTAAAAGGGTTTACCTGGTTCCCAATATGGCGGATACCGAAGTTTTCAATCCCGAAGTGAAGTCTGAACAGTTGGAAGAAAAGTATGGAGTGAAAGGAAAATTTGTGGTTTCCTATATCGGCACATTAGGGTTGGCTAACGGGTTGGAATATGTGATTGGTTGTGCTTCACTGGCACAACAGAAGCAACAGCCCGTTCACTTTCTGATTTGCGGAGACGGCAAAATGATGGATGATCTGAAACGCGAAATCCGGAATAAGAAACTGACCAACATTTCAATGCCTGGCTTTCGCGACCGTTCAGGTGTGCAGGAAATTCTCTCCATTACCGATGCGGTGCTTGTGAGTTATAAACCCTTGCCCGTGCTGGAGACCGGCTCACCCAATAAATTCTTTGATGGTTTGGCAGCCGGTAAACTAATAATTTTAAATGTAGGGGGCTGGCTGGCCGATCTCGTTGATAAACACCGATGTGGAATTGCATGTAATGCAAATGATCCGGAAGACTTTCTTAAAAAGCTCAAACCCTTTATTGATAATCCAATGCTGCTGATGGAATATCAGGCGAATGCACGCCAGTTGGCTGAAACTTCTTTTTCAAGAAAAATCATTGGCTCCGGGTTTACCGAAATTATTCTGAACCGGTAACTTTAGGTATGCGAATCCAATACCTTTTCCTGTTTGTAATGCTTACCTCGGCTTGTTCGTCACCCCGCCAGGAAAATCCCGATCAAACTCAAACTTCTGAAGAGAATGGTTCAGTGGAGTCTATCAGCCTGGATGACCTCAAAGGCGAATGGCAGGAACTGACCGAACAGGAAGACGGCACCTATATTATTTTCCGTCCCTGCGATGCAGATAACCGGATGGTCCAGGTAAAAAGCGATACGCTGCTTATTGGGTGGGGACAGGATGCTTCCTTTGCCCTGATCCGTTCATTTTATGTTGACGAAGCCGGGCGTGTAGTTTTATCGGTGCACGATCAGGATGAGAACGCAGCCAAAACCTACTATATGCAATGGGAAGACGACACAGAACCTATTGCGAACTGGTTTTTATACGGATTGGATGAACCGCCTGTGCTGATGGCACATGAATCAATTCTTGGCCGCTATAAAAAAATTCAGCAACCCTGCCGCGAGTGCTGGGACGATTGCGAGGACGAGTAATTACGATTGCCGCTTAATCAATTCTTCGGTGAATGTCCTTAATAACAATTTGGCAGTGGCGTTGCCATTTATTTTATCCAG
>JALOMY010000012.1 GCA_025455225.1 Cyclobacteriaceae bacterium
AATTTCAAGCGCGGCCGTGGTGACTATGCCGGTATAGCCGGACGTCTGAATGATGGCGCCTTAATTACTTCATACATCTATGAATTCCCTCCGAACGATTTCGGATTATATAACATGGCCGGAAACGTAAGCGAGTGGGTTCAGGATATTTATCGTCCGCTTTCTTACCAGGATGTTGATGACCTTAACCCGATGCGTAGGGATGGATTCCTGGACGATGCCAAGGGATACAACAACAATGTTGTTAAAGATGCGGCTACCGGTGAATGGGTGAAGCAAAATGAAACCAGCTTTACCTCTTTGATTACCGACCGTGCCCGCGTTTATAAAGGAGGCAGCTGGAAAGATGTTGCTTACTGGATGTCACCGGGTACCAGAAGGTACCTCGATCAGGACAGTGCAACAGCTACCATTGGTTTCCGCTGTGCCATGATCCGGGCGGGATCGAATTATTGAGTCTATACTAATTCTAAATTTTGAAAGCCCTGTATCAACAGGGCTTTTTCATTTCTAATCTGTGTAGGCAATACTGGCCACACTTAAGGATAAGCATCCGGCCTTTAGCAACTCAATACCACAGGCTTCAATAGTCGAACCCGTTGTGATTACATCATCTACCAATAATAATCGCAAATTCTTTATCGCTTCCGGATCAACAACCCGAAACACCTCATTAACATTTTGCCAGCGAAGTAATTTTGACTTTCGGGTTTGTGTTTCAGTACTTTCAGTACGCAAAAGAACTTTTGAAATGCAAGGAATATGTAATGACTCCGAAAGTCCGGAAGCAAACTCTTCACTTTGGTTGTACCGCCTCCTTCGTAGCTTAACCGGGTGAAGCGGAACGGGCAGTATCGCATCAAATTCAGATCCGTAACCCGATTTATGTAATTCAAAACCGTAAACCCGCCCTAATACTTGCCCGATTTCAGGATGATTGTTGTATTTAAATTCATGCAACAGTCGTTGAACTCTTCCCCCTTTTTGAAAATGATAAAATGCCAACGCATATTGAATGGGTAATCGTCCGAAAATTCTTTGATACATTGGATTTTCTTTCCGGATATGAAAATCCGTGCGAGGAAGTTCTAAAATGCATCGCGAACAGATCACTTCTTCACCTTTGGCCAAACCATCCTGGCAAGCCAGGCAAAACCTTGGGTAAATCAGGCTAACAAAGTCTGTAAACAATCCGGTAATTGTTGACGTCACAGTTTAGGTATATTTGCTCCGCTAATTGAAGTTACATAAATCTCTTTATACACCGACAGCCATGGGACTTGTTCAGGATTTTAATGCATACCGAAGCAAAATGAATGAAAAAATTCTGTCTTCGGATAGCCTGATAATAAAACGAATTTTCAACCTCGACACCAATGCGTATTCAGAAGGTCATCTTGATGTGCGAAGCAAGGAGCTCATTGGGTTAACCTGCTCATTGGTTCTCCGTTGTGATGATTGTGTTCGACACCACTTAGGTAAATGCAAGGAGGTCGGTTTAACTACTGACCAGGTTCACGAAGCAATGGGAGTTGCAACCCTGGTCGGGGGCACTATTGTTATTCCTCACCTGAGAAGGGCTTATGAATACTGGGAAGAGCTAACTCATGTTTAAACGCGATCTTGAACTCGAACGATCCTGGCAAAACCTGCTGAGCCAGTTGGAAAAGGCCGTGGGTAAAAAGCCTAAAGACCTAAATGGCGTCTTGTTCCTGATTGGAGTACAGGAACTGGGCCAGGGCCACAGATTCTTTTCCAAAGAAGAAAAACAAGATCTCATGCATATTGGAATATGTAAAGTACTTAGTCTTTCGGGTTATTATGAATTGGAGGGTCTTGACAACCAGGGTTGGCCGCATTGGAAACTCATTAAGAAACTTCCGCATTTTGACTTGCTGGAGCAGGAAAAACTGTTGAAGATGCATGTCATTGAATACTTTGAAACCGAGCATAAGTGGATCATCCGGCCAGAGGCCTATTAATGCAGGCCAGCGTTTCATCCATTGCTTACCATATGATTTGCTCCTATATTTATCTCACCACAAACTTAATCAGGCCGGTTTCGTTTTCATTTTTATATAGGTGCGGGTATGGGCAGCGGTTCCGAAAAAATTAAAGAGAATATCCAATCATTCAGGCGCAGGTATTATTTAAACCTGCTTCTCAAGGGCTTATTGTTAACCTTCACTTTCATTTTCTTCTATTTTTTATTGGCTGCCCTGCTGGAGTATGCGTTGTGGTTGCCACCGTTGGGCCGTTCCATCATTGTAATTACATTCTTTGCGGCTATCGGATATTGTGTCTACCGGTTTCTGAAAGAACCCCTGAAATTCTGGATAGCGAAACAAGGAATGGGAGATGAACAAATTGCCCGAATAATAGGCAATTATTTTCCTGCTGTTAAAGACCGCCTTGTCAATTTTATTCAATTAATCAGGTTAAAAGACCAGTCGGAATTAGCGTACGCAAGTCTTGAGCAAAAATCAAAAACATTCGAGCCCATACAGTTCGAGTCCGTTATCGATCTTAGCCAAAACACCCGCTACCTTAGGTACCTGGCAATTCCGATTGCCCTCTTGTTGATGCTGGCTCTAATTAACTCGAGTATCCTCACGCAAAGCACTCATCGAATTGTTAATTTCAATAAAGAATTTGTTCCGCAGGCACCCTTTCTATTCGTGCTTGAAAATCAATCCCTAACCGGATTTTTAAATGAAGATTTTACCGTCCGGGTTTCGCTGGATGGTGATGCATTACCAGATGCCCTTTATGTGTTGATTGGATCTCAACGTCAGAAAATGGAAGCTCTTGGTAACAATCAGTTTCAATATACTTTCGAAAAACTTCACGAGAATAAATCCATTCAGTTTGAAGCTGCCGGATTTTATTCGGAAAAATATACTATTCAACTGGCGGCACGGCCCGAATTGACTCAACTCGAACTCACATTGGAATATCCGAAATATTTACAGCGCAAACAGGATATATTGATCAATTCCGGAAACATTGAAGTTCCTGAAGGAACCATTGTAACCTGGAAAATTTTCACCGCAAATGCCCTTAACGCCTGGCTTGCATTTGAATCTGAAACTCAGCCAAATCAAGCGCAAGAATTTGATAATCAGGTGTTTAGCTTTAAAAAGGGAATGAATAACCCAGACCAGTATGAAGTAATTCTGGAAAATGATCATAGTAAAAACAAGGACAAGGTTTTGTATCACATTGATGTGATCAAAGATCAATATCCACAACTGGTTATTAATAGCTTCCGCGATTCAGTTTTGTATAAGCGAATTGTATTGGGTGGTATTGCCAGCGATGATTACGGAGTAACCAGGTTGATGCTTAAGTTCCATGTGAAAAATCAAAACCAGAAAGTAACCAAAGAAGAATCCATTGCTATTCCGGTTGGGGTCAATCAAAATCAGCAAAGCTTCTTTTACAATTGGTCACTTGATTCACTTCAACTGAAACCCGGTGAATACCTGGAGTATTACCTTCAAGTTTGGGATAACGATGGTGTAAATGGACATAAATCAACTCGTTCCTCGGTTTATACATTTTTCGTTCCCGACAAGGATCAATTGGTTACCGAAATTTCGCGGTCTCAATCACAAACCGAAAAGCAACTTCAGGAAACTGCGACTAAAGCAACCCAGCTAAAGAAAGAAATCAATGATGCCCAGCAGAATTTAAAAGGGAAGCAATCACTCGACTGGCAAGACAAGAAAAAGCTGGAGGATATTATTGAACAACGGAAAAACCTGGAACAATTAGTTAATGAATTGAAGGAACAAAACCGGCTTTTGGAGCAAAAGAAAGATGCCTTTACAGAACAGGATGAACGTATTCGTGAGAAAGCAGAGCAAATTCAAAAATTAATGGATGAATTGCTCGATGAAGAAACAAAACGATTACTGCAAGAGCTTGAGAAATTATTAAAGGAAAATGCAGATGCTAATCAACTGAAACAGTTGATGGATAAACTGAATAAGAGTTCCCAGAACCTTGAGAAGGAACTGGAACGTACACTTGAATTATTCAAGCAACTTCAGTTTGAGTATAAAATGGATCAGGTTATTGAAGAGCTTAATCAAAATATCAACGATCAGAAAAGCCTGCTTGAAGAAACGAAATCCCTGGAAAAGGAATCTGAAAGCAAATCCGAAAAGAAGACTCCTGAAAATAAAGATGCCTCTTCAGAAAAAGCGAAAGAACTGGCTGAGGAGCAAAAGCAGGTAGCAGAGGAATTTACCGAAACCGAAGAAAAACTGGACGAGTTACGAAAACTAGGTGAGGAGCTTGGCCAGGATGAAGAAGTGCCTGACCAGGACGAATCTAAAGAAGTTGAGCAATCACAGAAAGAAAGTCAGGAAAGCCTTGATAATAACAACCCTTCCAAATCAAAGGAATCCCAGCAAAAGGCGATTGAAAAAATGCAGCAAATGCAGAAGCAGATGGAAAGTATGCAAAACGCCATGAGCATGGAAATCGACATGCAAAACCTGGAAACGCTTCGTCAAATACTTCATGGATTGATTAAACTTTCTCACGATCAGGAAGGTCTTATGAAGTCTTATGGTGAATTACAGCAGAATGACCCCCGTTTTAATCAATTGGCACAGGGCCAATTAAAGTTAAAAGATGATGTTAAGGTACTGGAAGACAGCCTGTTAGCTCTTAGCAAGCGTGACCCTACCATGGGTACGTTTGTACTTCGTGAGATAACCGATCTTAACGATCATCTTGATAAAACCATTGAAGCTTATCGCGAACGAAGAAGGCCGCAGATCTCTACCGAGATGCAATTTTCCATGACCTCCGTCAACAACCTGGCTTTAATGCTTGATAGTCATTTTGATATGATGATGGAAATGATGGCTAACGCAAAAGCGACCGGGAAAAAGAGTAAACAAAAAGGCCAGCAACAAAGCCTGAGTCAAATGCAACAGCAGTTAAATAAGAAAATCGAAGACATTAAAAACAGTGGTAAAACAGGAAGACAGCTATCTGAAGAACTTGCTGAAATGGCTGCCGAGCAAGAACGCATTCGAAGAGCACTACAGGAAATGCAGGAAAAGATGAAAGAACAAGGATCTGCTCCTGGAAGTGAGTTGCCTGATAAAATGGAAGATACTGAGATCGATTTAGTTAATAAACGGCTTACAGACCAATTAATTCAGCGGCAACGCGAAATTTTAACCCGACTATTGGAAACGGAGAAATCCATGCGTGAACAAGACATGGATGAAGAACGTAAAGGTGAAACCGCTAAAGATTATAATAAGGAAGTGCCCAAGGCGATAGAAGAATATTTACGTTTAAAGGAAAAAGAAGTAGAATTGTTAAAAACCGTTCCGCCAAAGCTTTATCCGTTCTACCGAAAAGAGGTTAACGAATATTTCAAACGGCTTCGCGAAAATTAAACATACAGATTACTAATGGACACCATCAGCATTCAGATTCCTTCGATTATTGATAACATCAGGATGATTGAAAGCTTTATCGATAATGCAAAAGAACGTTTCCATCTGGAAGACGATATCTACGGTAACATAATGATTGCTGTAACCGAAGCGGTCAATAATGCGATTAAGCATGGAAACGCTAACGATTCACACAAAAATGTGCTGTTGAGCCTGATTCTAAACGACAATCTGTTAAAGTTTACGATAAAAGATGAAGGAAAAGGATTCAATTTCCATGATCTCCCCGATCCCACTGCACCAGAAAACCTGGAGAAACCTGGCGGAAGGGGCATTTTTTTAATGAAACATTTATCGGATGAAGTTGAGTTTAAAGAAGGTGGTAAAGTTGTTGAACTCAGCTTTTATGTAAATTCCTGATGAGTAAGATTCAATTCTTCTCTGAAAACATACGGTTTAAGCTTCCCCATCCCATTAAAACAAAACGGTGGATTCTCGAGGTGATCCGCCAAGAAAAATCCAGCTTGGATAGCCTCAATTACATTTTCTGCGATGATGCCTTTCTACTTAAGATCAATTCCCATTATCTAAAGCATAAGACTCTTACCGATATAATCACGTTCGATTATTCGGCCAATGGGGTTCTTTCGGGAGAAATCTATATCAGCATAGAACGAGTAAAGGAAAACGCGGTAAAATTTAAGCAGCCCTTTGAACAGGAACTGCACCGGGTAATAATCCATGGCGTATTGCACCTGTTGGGCTACCAGGATAAGACTCCGATACACAAAAGGATAATGCGCAAAAAAGAGGATGCTTATCTATCTTTGCAATCCTGATTTGAGAGTTCCACGTGAAACAATGCTTTTTTAATAGTTAACCTCGCTTGTGGATAAGCCTTGTGGAATTGTGGACTAATTAGGAAAAATCGGTCAATTGCCTGAAGTTTCACGTGGAACATAAAAATATGTTTAAAGAGTACGATGTAATTGTAGTGGGGGCAGGGCACGCTGGGTGTGAGGCTGCTGCAGCGGCAGCAATTATGGGGTCTAAGGTTCTTCTGATAACAATGAATATGGGCACCATAGCCCAGATGTCGTGTAATCCAGCGATGGGAGGAGTTGCAAAGGGGCAAATCGTACGGGAAATAGATGCTTTGGGCGGTCTTTCAGGTATTGTGTCCGATAGATCAATGATCCAGTTTCGCATGCTTAATCGATCAAAGGGTCCCGCCATGTGGAGCCCACGAACGCAAAACGACCGTATGCGCTTTGCAGAAGAGTGGAGACTTGCCCTGGAGAAGATTCCTAATGTTGACTTCTGGCAAGAGATGGTTAAGGGGATTATCGTTAAGGATGGTCGCGCAGTAGGCATACGAACAGGTCTAGGTATTGAAATAATGTCCAAATCAATAATTCTTACCAACGGCACCTTTCTAAATGGACTGATACACATTGGCGAAAAACACTTTGGTGGAGGCCGTACAGGTGAAAGTTCAGCAACCGGAATTACTGAACAATTAATTTCACTTGGATTTGAATCCGGTAGAATGAAAACCGGAACGCCTCCACGCGTTGATGGAAGAACACTTGATTATACCAAGATGGAAGAACAAAAAGGGGATGATAAGCCTGGTAAGTTTTCCTATTCAGAAACGCTTCCCCTTGAAAAGCAATTGAGCTGTTGGATTACGTACACAAATGAAATTGTCCATGATCAGCTTAAGAAAGGATTTGACCGATCTCCTATGTTCAGTGGGAGAATCAAGGGCCTGGGCCCTCGGTATTGTCCATCAATTGAAGACAAAATCAATCGATTTGCGGAACGTGAGCGTCATCAAATCTTTGTAGAACCTGAAGGTTGGAATACGGTAGAAATCTATGTTAACGGTTTCTCTACTTCTCTTCCGGAAGACATTCAATATCAAGCACTTACAAAAATACCGGGCCTTGAAAATGCTAAAATGTTCAGGCCAGGATATGCGATTGAATACGATTACTTTCCGCCAACGCAACTTAAGCTTACTCTGGAAACACAACTGATTGATAATCTATATTTTGCGGGACAAATTAATGGCACTACCGGTTATGAAGAAGCTGCATGCCAGGGATTAATAGCGGGAATTAACGCTCATAATAAAGTCAATCAAAAAGATCCCTTTATCCTGAAGCGCTCAGAAGCTTATATCGGTGTGCTCATTGACGATTTGGTCAATAAAGGTACTCAGGAACCCTATCGTATGTTTACATCGCGAGCAGAATACCGCGTATTGTTAAGGCAAGACAATGCCGATTTACGTCTTACTGAATCTGGTTATCGACTTGGACTTGCATCTGAAATACGCTACCAAAATATGCTGGATAAAAAGAGAGCTGTAACGGAATTGATTAAAGAACTTAAACATACTAAAGTCGAACCCGATTTAGTAAATGCGGAACTCACCAAAATGAATACTGCATCAATCCGTGAAAAAGTGCCAGTTCATATTCTACTTAAGCGACCTGAAGTAAGCATTAAACAATTACCAGAACTTCATTCGTCTCTTTTTACAATAATCAATAAGTATTCATCCGAAGTTCAGGAACAAGCAGAAATTGAAATCAAATATGAAACCTACATCGAACGTGAACAAAAGCTTGCCCATAAAATAGGGGCCCTTGAAGATTATAGAATAAGATCCGATTTTGACTACGATCGGGTAAAAGCTTTATCGGCAGAGGCCCGAGAAAAACTAAAAAGAATCAGGCCCGAAACAATAGGGCAAGCCTCCAGAATCAGTGGCGTTTCACCTGCAGATGTTTCTATTTTGACCGTTTATATGGGCAAATAATGACAACGATTAACCAATGCCCGGTTTGTGGAAATAATTCCCTTAATCCTTTACTTTCCTGCATTGATCAACTTGTTTCACATGAAACATTTTCAATTGTTCAATGCACTAATTGTCAATTAGCTATTACTACACCCAGGCCAGATGATTCTGATTTACCACACTTTTACGAATCAGACGACTATATCTCCCATTCCGGAAAAAGCAGGGGTTTAATTGGTATTCTATATCGCTTGGCTAGGAAAGTCACCTTAACATGGAAATATAAAGTAGTTAAGAGATATGCATCTCAAGGCGAAATACTGGATTTTGGTTGCGGATCAGGTGAATTTCTTGCCACAATGAAAGCACAGCAATGGAAGATTTCAGGCATTGAACCTTCAGAAAAAGCGCGATTAAATGCGCATGCCATCACCGGGATAGCCATTGCCTCATCCCTTCAGCAACTTTCAGAAAAAAAATTTAATGCTATCACGTTGTGGCATGTTCTTGAGCATGTCCCCGATTTAAATGGCGTATTGATCGGTCTTAAGAATATACTTTTGAAAGATGGCTTGATTTTTATTGCAGTCCCTAACCATTATTCACCTGACAGCGAATATTATAATCAGTATTGGGCAGGTTATGACGTACCCAGGCATCTATGGCACTTTTCTAAAGACAGTATGAAACTACTTCTTGAAAAAAACGGCTTTGAGCTTATAGGAATCAAAGGCATGATTCAGGATGCATTCTATGTGAGTATGCTTAGCGAACGATACCGAGGTGCAAGTTCATTAAGTCTATTATTCAAAGGCTTAATTCAAGGTATCCGATCTAATATTAAAGCAGCCGGTAATAACAATTATTCAAGCATGCTTTACATTGCCCGTAATTCATGAAACTTAATATTTACCTAATAATATTAGTTATCCTTATCAGCGGCATCCGCTGTGCAAAACAAACACAGCCTACCGGGGGTCCTAAAGATGAAATACCACCAAAGCTTCTGGAATCATCTCCTCCTAATCGTCAGACCAACTTCAAGGGGAATGAGATACAGTTAACTTTTGATGAGGCTATACAAACAAATAATCCTAGGGAACAAATTGTTATTACTCCATCCATTGGTAAAAAGTTTGAGTTGACGAATAGAAAAACTAAAGCCATACTAAAACTTAATAGTGACCTTACTGAAAATACAACGTATACTATTTCATTCCGTGAATCGATCCAGGATTTATCAGAAAAGAATTCTGCGGTAAATCTTAAAATAGCATTCAGTACCGGTAATCTTATAGACTCACTATCAATTAGCGGCATAGTCTATGACTTACTGGAAGGTGAACCGAAGAAAAACATCACCGTTGCAGCACAGCGGTACAGCGATACTTTAGATATTTTTAAGCATGAGGCACAGTGGATAACTTTATCGAATGAAAAAGGTGAATACAGTCTTGAGAACCTAAAAGATGGTAATTACCTCATATATGCCTTTGATGACAAAAACAAAAATCTATTAGTTGACAGCAAAAATGAATCTTACGGATTTATAAGCTCTCCTGTTAATCTTGATACTTCTATTACTCAGCTAAACATTCCTCTTGTCCGTCTTGACACAAGACCATTAAAATTAATTTCATCAAAACCACTTACGTCATACTTTAATATCCGTTTCTCCAAAGGGATTTTAAATTATGTTATAAAGCCGGTGGATAGCACATTTATAACACAATCAATTATTGAAGACATTTCCACCATTAAAGTTTTTAATACATTTCCTGAAATAGACAGTCTTCAATCAAGAATCATTGCAACTGATAGTATAAACAATACTATTGACACCGTGCTGTTCATCAAATTTGATAAGCGGCAAACACCTAAGGATAAATTTACCATTCGCTCAGAAGACGTCATATTTATTCAACCAAAGGGTACCCTATCATCAGCTGTTTCCTTCAGCAAGCCAGTAAGACATTTTTCAACTGACAGTATATTTATTCAGCTTGATTCAGCCAATTTCATACGTTTCGACACTACTGATTTTAAATGGAATGCTAACCGCACTCATGTTAGCATTTCGAAAATAGTTCAAAAAGAAACTGATTTTACAAAAACTCCTGTTCAGCCTGGACGATCACGATCTTCAGGAGAACGCAACAATCGAGAAGAAAAAACTCAGGATCTGAACGAGACTAAAATTCCAGTCATTAATCAAATAATATTTGGAAAGGCAAGCTTTATCTCCATCGAACAAGACACATCAGCCTACTTAAAGCTATCCATAAAAACAAATACTTTCGAAAATACAGGTACTCTTCTCATTTCAACACCTGCTAATGAATCATCTATTGTTCAGTTAATAAAAGTCAATACAATAATTCGGGAAAGTAAAGAGCCTAACCCTCGCTTTGAATACCTTGAGCCAGCAGACTTTAAGCTACGTCTGATAATAGATAAGAACAATAATGGAATTTGGGATCCAGGTAATTTTTATAAGCGAACAGAGCCTGAAGCAGTCATCTTTTACGAGAATGAAAAGAAAAATAAAAACGTCACCATTAAAGCCAATTGGGAGGTTGGTCCTTTGTTAATAACACCGTTAATACGTGTTGATAAATAATCACTTATCAACAGCCTGAATTGAAAATAGCGATATCAATAAACTACATGTATTAATTGTTCATATAACGATAGTAACCAACAATAAATATTTACACAATTTCAATTTAGAATCCATTCACATCGTCCTGGATATTGTCGATAAAGTATTCAAACCATTGATAATCAATCCATTTATATACACAATAATTTAACGTACTTTCAACACAATAATCCGTATACCAGTTATACACAATTCAACATGATTAATAATAACTATATAAATATTAAATATATAGTACTAATAATACTGTTAATATGCCTATTCCAAACAGACAACCTTCTATTGGCACAAAACCAGACAGACATACAGTTGGCTAATGAATACCTCCTTCGTGGCGATAAAAACAAAGCATTGGATATTTATCGCGATCTAGTAAAATCAGATGCTAACATTCCTTACGTTCATAACAACTACTTCAACACCTTACTCGACCTTGGTGAAACAGAAGAGGCGCAGAATTACCTTAAGCGGCTGCAGAAAAGAGATCCGGAGAATCTTCAATATAAAATTGAAACAGGCATTATCTACGTGCGCACGGGTGATATGAGTAAAGCAGATCGGTATTTCCGCGACTTGATTCAGGCCTATAAGACCAATGTGTCCAGAATAAAAATGATAGCAGATTATCTGTCCAGCAAATCTCTATCCGAGTATTCCATACTGGCATTAAACGAAAGCCGTCAGGCATTAAATAATCCTTATATGTTCAGCCTCGAACTGGCCATGCTTTATCGCATTAAGGGAGAGAAAGATAAAATGGTCATTGAGTATCTGAACTACGTTACACAAACGTCAGCCAATATTCAATATGTTAAAAATGTAATGCAGGCGTTGCTTACCAAGCCGGATGAGCTGGAGAGCCTTGAACGGATTCTATACGAACGAATCCAAAAGAATCCTGATATGGAGGTTTACTCCGATCTTATTATTTGGGTAACCATGCAACAAAAAAATTTCTATGCCTCATTTATTCAAGCTAGGGCGTACGACAGAAGGTATAATAAATTAGGAGAACGCTGCATGGAGGTTGCCCGGGTTGCTCTTGATAACGAAGACTATGTAAACGCATTGCGCAGTTATCAATATGTAGCCAGGGAATATCCCAATGGTCCCTATTTTCTCCAGGCGAGATTGGGGTTAATTAAAACGCGCGAAGCAAGAATCCGAAATACCTATCCGGTGGCAGTTGATTCCGTAAAAAATCTTATCACCGAATACAATAGGTTTATTTCAGAATATGAAAATAACACGCATTCTCACGAGGCCCAGCGAAGCGAAGCCCTGCTCTATGCGAATTACCTGGGACAGCCCGATAAGGCGATAGAATTACTGCAACAGCTGATAGATAACCCCAGGGTTGCGCTGCAGATTAAATCGAAATCAAAACTGGATCTTGGCGATATCTATCTTATAACGGGAGAGACCTGGGAATCGTCTTTGCTCTATTCGCAAGTGGAAAAAGCACTGAAGGAGAGTCCTCTCGGTTATGAGGCCAAATTGAAGAATGCAAAATTATTCTATTACAAAGGCAACTTCAGGTTAGCCCAGGAACACCTTGATATCCTCAAGGAGGCAACTACGCGTGAGATTGCCAACGATGCTATGGAGTTAAGCATGCTGATCAAGGAGAATATTGCATTTGATTCAGTTGCCATTGCTCTTAAAGTATATGCATCCATTGAATTGTTATTGTACCAGCATAAAACCGGAGAAGCCTTAGCCCGGATTTATGACCTGAAGCAAGGCACCATCAAGATTTCCCGTAAAGATTCGGAATTGCTTAATCTATATTCAGAGAATCTTACGTTTACTGAAGATTCCGCTACCATTTCATTTGGCAATCATACAATTCTTGACGATGCCTATTACCTGGAAGCCAATCTGAGAATGCAAAACGGTGAATTCGAAAATGCCTTAAGTCTTCTGCAAAAAGTCCTCATAGAATATCCCGATGATATCCTGGCAGATGATGCCTTCTTTCTTGAGGGTGAAATATACGACCGGCAGATGGGCAACAAGGATAAGGCCATGGAACTTTACCGGGAATTTCTGAACCGTTTTCCAGGAAGTGTTTATGCTGCCGAGGCACGTAAGCGATTCCGAACGTTGCGGGGTGATTTTATTGAACAGCCTCAACTTTAGCGTTTAATTTCTTAAACATTTCTTTCGGCTTTCGTTTCATGCGGAATAGAGAAAGATATAACTCAATCCGATAAAGCATCCGTCCACTCCGGATAAATTACAATTCACTCTAAAGCGCTCTCACAAATCCGGGCATTAGGTGGTTTATAGTCTGTTCAATTTTTAATTCAGACAATTAAACAACTTCATTATGAAATTAAATCAAATCCCGGTATTCCGATTGCTTTTAAAAGCGAAAGCAATCGCCCTAACGCTTGCGATAGCAGCGTTTACGTTTACAAGCTGCAATGACGATGATGATGATAGTCCGGCCCAGCCGACTCAGTCTATCGTAGCCCTCGCGCAAGGCAATAGTAACCTTTCCATATTGGTTACAGCGCTTACCAAATATCCTGACCTGGTAACGACCCTTAGCGGCAACGGAACATTCACTGTATTTGCTCCGACCAACACCGCTTTCACTAATCTGCTTACGGCCATTGGCCAAACCAGTTTAGATGATATTCCGGAAGACGTATTGCGCGATGTTTTGGAATATCATGTTATCGGTTCTGCTGCTGTTTTATCCACCCAGTTAACTGCCGGCCCGGTTACAACAGTTGGCGGTGAAAACATCACCGTGAGTACTTCAGGTGGAATCCGCCTCAATGGAACTGTAAATGTGGTTACGGCTGATGTACAGGCTTCTAACGGTGTTATACATGTAGTTGATGCAGTTTTGGTTCCGCCTTCAATAGCGCCTATTGTTGGAACGATTGTAGCTCCTGCATTCTTCAATAAAAACTTCACAACACTGATTGCTGCTGTAAAAGCTGCTTCACCTGATGTTCTTACTGCGTTGTTGTCAAGTGACAAGAAAACGTTGTTCGCCCCGACAAACGCAGCCTTTACCGCTGCCGGTATAACTGCACTTCCTGACCAGGCAACTCTAAATGCTGTTCTGACATACCATGTACTTGGTGCTGAAGTGCGCGCAGCCGATATCACTAACGGAAGTTCATCGGCCAATACCTTAAATGGCGAGATCTATTTAAGCAAAGGTGCAGCAGGTGTATTTATTAACGGTACTACCGAGGTAATCGCAACCGATATTGTTGCATCAAATGGTGTTGTACACGTTATTGACAGAACGCTATTACCTCCTTCACAGACCATTGCTGAAATTGCTGTTGAAGCCGGATTTACTCAATTAGTTGCGGCTCTTGTAAAAGTACCTACCCTGCTGGCTGCTGCGGGCGCTGATGGTGACTTAACTGTATTTGCCCCAACCGATGAAGCGTTTGAAGCGTTGTATGCTGCTCTCGGGGTTGATAATATGGATGAACTGGAAGCCTTAATTGGTAATGCTAAACTGGCTCAGGTGCTGCAGCATCATATAGTAGGTTCCCGAGTGTTCTCTACTGATCTGGCTTCCGGATCGGTACCAACATTAAATCAGAGTGTAGAGATTAACGTAACTAATCTTACGGTTTCTGATGCCAGCGGAACGTCTGATGCCCAATTGGTATCCAGCGCATTGAATATTCTTGCAACCAATGGTGTGATCCACGTAATTGATCAGGTTCTTATACCGGATGGAATTTTATAAGTAGTAGGTTTAGGTTTAGGTTAGAAGTAAGTCCCGCCTCAGGGCGGGACTTCTTCTTATTAAATGATTTTGTAGCTTCGAAATAAATTAGTTTATCGTGTTCAGTGTTCGTTACCGATATCTGTTCATCCTTTTACTGGCCATATATTCATTTCTGAATATTCGGTACACAGTAGGCGATAAATTATTTGACTTTGATGTACCCTTTGCAGCCTTATTCGGAACATTATTTATTGTCGTTTTTGGTATTTGGGAATTAAACCGACTGGCTGAACTCAGGCTAACCTGGATAGGCAAAAAATTCAACAACCGGATTCACCCGCTTATTATTTTATTTTTCATCAGTATTATTAACGTAGTAGTCGTATGCTTCATCACCATGGAAGCCCTCTATCCCTTGCTGGGTTTACCCATACGCATTGAAACGGCACACCTTACTTTGCTTGTAGCCTTTGGCTTTCGAGTAAATCTTTTCTTGAATTGCGTTAATGCCATCGTGTACTATATGGATCGTTATAAAAGAATACAACTTGAAGCAGAGCAGCTTAAAAAAGCATCCATTGAAGCACGACTAGAAGCACTCAGAAATCAAATTAACCCTCATTTTCTTTTTAACAGTTTAAATGTACTGTCTTCGTTGGTGTATAAGGATGCCGACACATCAGCTAAATTCATCGAACAACTTTCCAACGTTTACCGGTACCTGCTGTATAACCAGGATAAAAAGGTGGTAACGGTAAAAGAGGAGCTGGAATTCATTCAATCCTATTTGTACTTATTGAAAATCAGGTTTGGTGAAAACCTGATTATAAAAAATGAAATTAAAACCGACAGCGAAAAATTCTACATCGCACCAGCCGTATTGCAAATGCTGATTGAGAATGCCATTAAACATAATGTGGTGTCAAAAAAGAATCCGCTTGAAATCAGGCTTTATTCTCAAAATGGTTCCCTTATAGTAAGTAATAACTTTCAGGAAAAGGCAATAAAAGAAGAATCAACTCAAATTGGTCTGAAAAACATTCAGAGCCGGTATTTGTTTCTCAGTAACAAGGAAGTGGAAATACAAAACTCGGAAGGCCGGTTTAGTGTGAAAATTCCACTTCTTGAAGTTACCTCCGCATGAATGTATTAGTTGCCGAAGACGAACCCCTGGCGGCCGAGAGGCTTACTTCGCTGCTGGAAGATTGCGATCCCTCCATTAATGTGGCCGCTTGTGTGGACAGCGTGGAAGGACTGACGGAATTATATTCATCTGGTAAATCCTTCGATTTGCTGTTACTAGACATTCAATTAGCAGACGGAAAAAGCTTTGAAGCATTTTCAAAAGTCAACATCAACACGCCCATTATATTTACAACAGCGTACGATCAATATGCTCTTCAGGCATTCAAGCACTTCAGTGTAGATTATTTACTTAAGCCTATTCAAAAGCAGGAGTTGTCAAGAGCGCTTCAGAAATTCAATCAAATCGCGGCCCGAAAACCAATGGGTGGTGAAGAACTCACGTTACTAAAAGAATATCTGCAAAAGAACACCCGCAGTTTTCGCGAGCGGTTTCTAATAAAAGCAGGGAATAAATTGCAATTCCGGTTTGCCCAGGAAGCTGCCTATTTTTTTGCTGAAGGTAAAGCTGCATACCTGGTAACGAAAAAGGAAAATCGTAAATACCTGATCGATCATACCCTGGAAGAACTGGAATCTTCGCTCGACCCGATACGCTTTTTTCGGATCAGCCGTAAATTTATTGTGAATATTGAAAGCATTGCAGAAGTAAAAGGTTTAATCAGTTCGCGCCTGGAAGTTAAACTGAACCAACCCTGTGAACACGAATTGTCAGTAAGCCGCGATCGTGCCGCAGATCTTAAAAATTGGCTGGATCGATAGCGTTTTTTATTTTTAAGCAAAACTCAAAAGCTATGCGGATTCCTCTCACCACGATGTTGGTAGTGTGCCTTTTTGGAAGCGTGTTTGCCCAGGAGAAACAATCAGCGAATATAGATTCGCTTAAACAGGAAATCTTAAACTTACGGGCCGATGTCGATCAGATTCAACTGAACCTGGAAACATCCCAGAAGAAATTTAAGAAAGGAATAGTCGTAGCCACGATTGGCTACACGGTTACTATAGCCGGAGGATTAATGCTTGGGCGTAAGTACGATGACGTGGGAAAAGTATTACTGGTCTCCGGAGGTATAACCGGTATTACCGGCACCTTTATGATGGTTGATGCCTATAAGTTTCTATCCAGGAAACGATCACCGTAAGTTCAAGTATGGTGTATGCAGGTTTCTTTAAAGAAAGAGAAGCCACAATAACGTCAACTAAATCGATTGTAATGCAATTGGGAATTGTATCAACCAGATTTTCTTGTAGAAAATCAGGGATATTTGAAAGCAACTAACGATTTTTGCTTCCGTTTAAAATAAGCTGGATATGAAGTTTGAGAAAATTCACAACAAGGGACAGGCCCGGCTATTTGAAAACCCGTACCTCGAAATGCTTACCAAGGCGCATCCCCTGGTAATCTGGGGAATGTATATTCCGATTATATCGTACTTACTCTACTACAGCCGCATTCATCTGGATTTCACCCCAACCCGCATAACGTTAACCTTTTTTGGGGGCATGTTTTTCTGGAGTTTCTTTGAATATATAGCCCATAGGTTCATTTTTCATTTGATTCCTGAAACAGAGACCACCCGAAAGATTGTCTATACGCTTCATGGAAACCATCATGAATATCCGCGCGATAAGCAACGCTTATTCATGCCTCCCTTGCCCAGCATTATTATTTCTTCTGCCATTTTTGGTTTGATGTACCTGGTAATAGGATTACATGCAGTCATGTTTTTCCCCGGCTTTATGTTAGGCTACCTCATTTATGGCAGCATGCATTATGCCATTCACGCCTGGAACCCGCCATTTAAATGGATGAAACCCTTGTGGAGAAACCACCATCTTCATCATTATAGAAATGAACATCAGGGTTTTGGCGTTAGCTCTACACTTTGGGATCACGTTTTCGGAACGATGTTCGACCTGAAGAACGAAAAGGAAGACAAGGAGAAAGTGAAAGAACTGATGTATGACAAGTAATCAGTAATCTTATTTCTTTCGCGCTTCGCTGATCATCAGAAATTCGGCAACATTTTCAGTATCCATCATACCCACCAGTTCGGTGCCTGAAAACACAGGGGCTGCTGTCTTGCGGGTAGTTTGCATTTTTGTCCATGTTTCTTCCAATGAATGGCTGCTTTCGAGTTTCAAAAATTCACGACTCATTGCATCCGACACCGGGTGACTCCCTTTTCCTTCCCTGAGCGCTTTTATAATTTCATCGCGGCTAAGTGTTCCAGCTACTCCGCTTTCATCAACCACAATAAAATTCCGGTTTTGTGATGCGAGCAACAAGTCTGAACTATGATCAATGGTATCAGTCGGTTTAAGGGTTGGGAATTCCCTCATCATGGCATCAGCAACCGTAAATCCTTTCAGTAAAGATTTGGCTTCAGCAAATTGTGCCTCAGCCTGTGCTCCCAGGAAAATGAAAATGCCGATGAAAACCAGGAAGGGGTTATAGAAGAAACCAATGAAGATGAAGGCAATGGCTACCAACTGGCCAACCGAAGCGGCAATGCGGGTGGCAACATGGCGTTCGAATTTAAAGGAAAGCAAAGCCCGAAATACTCGACCGCCATCCATTGGAAAGGCCGGTATCAAATTGAATACGGCTAACCAGATATTCACCACCATCAGGGATAATAGGAAGTTGTGATGGCTCAGCTTACTTAAATCCATACTTTGAATCATTTCCGGATTCGGCTGGATAATAACGAAGAGAACAGCTGCAATGATGATATTTACCAGGGGGCCGGCAAAGGCAACAACCAATTCTTCTTTGGGTTTTTCCGGAATACTCTCAAGTTGGGCCAACCCGCCAATAGGCAGAAGCGTAATATTCCGTGTGATGATATGATACCGTTTGGCGGCCAGGGCATGGCCCAGCTCATGAAAGGTAACGCACGCAAACAAGGTAAGAATGAATAGAACACTCCAAAGTATATCGATGGCACTCATGCCTTGTTTCAGGTTGATGTATACAATCCATCCGATAAGAATAAGGAATGTCCAGTGAACGAATATCTGGATACCCGCTACCCGACCCAGTGATAATGAATTTTTCATACGATTAAGGAATAAGAAGACGGACTAAAATCAAATGACTTCCATCAGCCCGGATGAGAATTAATAAACGAAGTTAGAACCTGGTTGATGTGTTCAGGTTGTTCAATGCTTGAACTGTGGCCGGCACCGGGAATAATTTCAAGTACAGAACCGTTAATCTGCTTATGAATGCGTTTGGATTTCTCCGGTACCGTGGCCACATCTTCATCGCCCACGAGGACAAGCGTTGGTATCGTAATACTTTTTAATTCTTCGAATACACTTTTACGGGTAATTACACCTTCAACCGATCGGGTGATGGTTCGCTTTAATTGGATGATGTGATTTCGCCACTTCAGTCGTTCTTCCGCACGATTGCTATCATTAAGAAAAGTTTGTCCAAACATAATCGGCATAATCCGGTCGATAATGGGTTTGGATCCTGCCACACTGAAAATCAGATTCAGAATTTTGTATTTGATTATGTTGGGCTCTTCATCGGCCGAAGTGTCCATTAACGTAAGGCTTTTCAACAAGTTCAGTTTACGGGCAGCGAGACGCATGCCCACAAAACCACCCATGCTTAGTCCGATGAAGTGAACTTTTCCCAGTTGAAGATTTTCAATCAGGGCCGCAGCATCCAGGTAAAGGTTATCCATATCGTAACCGGACGAGGTTACTTCGCTTTGTCCCTGGCCGCGATGATCGTAAGCAATGCACCGGTATCGGGATTTGAAGTGGTTGATTTGCGCGCGGAACATTTCAGAATTCAATAGTAAACCGTGAGAAAAGACTAAAGTTTCCGGCCCGGATCCTTCATCGGTATAGTACAGGCTGGTGTTGTTGCAATTGATAAAAGGCATAGAGGTAACTTGATCTAACGAAAATTAGATCAGAATAAGATGGATACCAAGTGTAACTATTTTATACTGCCCGTATAAAGCGGTGAATTTGGAATCGCAGAATTATGTACTTTTCATTTCCTATACATAAACCTGAACATGAGAATACTGCTGTTGCTTTTATTGCCAATACTATCCTTGGCGCAATCCAATCTTAAAGCCCTTGTAGGAGGAACCCTGATTGACGGATACGGAGGAAAACCACTCTACAACTCCGTAGTTATCATTGAGGGAGAACGAATCAAAGCCATTGGCACCGTTGGCGCCATTGAAATTCCAAAAAATGCGGAA